>PXEJ01000118.1 GCA_003566215.1 Cyanobacteria bacterium T3Sed10_376R1m
ATTTGACTAGCTTTGTTTTTTTCTTCTTCAGTTTCTGCTTGACAGGTGTCAGGATGAAGTTGATAGGCTATTTTTAGATACCGTAAGCGAATATCTTTTGCACTTGCATCAATGGGTAAGCCTAATATTGAGTAGTAATCTTTAACTTCATATTTGAACAAACCATATTCAAGATCCATCATCATAAAATTACCTCTCCCTCTATATTTTGTCTAATGTTTAATTATATGAAATTTATTTTTAATCTAAAATGTTTATTTAGGTGTTGTTGTAGGCAAACTAATTTTAGTTATGAAATGAAAAAGCCGGAGAATGGGGAGTATTTTTTAAGGCTTCCATAAGAGCTAGATGTATTATTCCATTGGTGGCAAGAATTCTACCACTGTCAATGTCAAATTCTGTTCCATCATAGGCGGTTATTTTTCCCCCTGCCTCTTTAAGAATAACTACTCCTGCTAATAAGTCCCAAGGTTTTAGTCCTCTTTCCCAATAGCCATCTAGTCTTCCCCCTGCTAATTCACACAAATCCAAGGATGCACTTCCTGCTCTTCTTACTCCTTGGGTAAGATGGGTAAGATAGCAAAATTCTGCATAGTTGTTGTCAGGAGTTTCTCTGCGATCGTAGGCAAATCCTGTTACTAATAGTGTATCTTCTAAATGATCCGTTGTGGATACCCTGATTTTTTGATTGTTTAGAGTTGCCCCTAATCCTTTTGCGGCGCTCCATAATTCGTCTTTCATCGGGTTATAAACGACTCCCACGGAAGGAACTCCATTTATGGTCAAACCAATAGATACTGCGGCTTGGGGATAGCCATGGGCATAGTTGGTTGTGCCGTCTAAAGGGTCAATTATCCATTGATATTGATGATTTTGACTTCCATTTATTCCTGATTCTTCTGCAAGTATTCCATGATCTGGACAATGGCGTTTGATTACTGTTATGATCTCTTGTTCTGATTTTTTATCTACTTCTGTTACTAAATCACCTGATCTGCCTTTTTGGGCGATCGCCAATTGTTTGCCCCAATAGCTACTTAACACTGTACCCCCTGCCCTAGCGGCAAGAAGAGCAATATCAAGGTAAGTAGAAATTAATGAGGTGGATGTTTCTGACATGAATTATCTATTTATTGAGGACTGCATCCTACAATTATACTCTTAACTTGTACTTGTGAGATGGTAGGTATTCAGTGTTACATTAATCAATTGGGGTTTGTTTAAAATGCGGCTCTGAGAATATTATCAACTCATTAATAGTCGCTAATAACCTGTTCAAAATACTTATTTATTAATACAAATTATGATTCATTTATTTTCATAAAAGAATAATATAATATAACATTAAAATATGTTTATTTATTAGAATATTTTTATAAAAAAATAAGTTTACCAATCTATTTTACAAAAAGATTTACTCAGAAAGTAATATCATAACAATAACTAAGACATGAAATTAAAACATATTATTTTACAACCAAAAAATATTACAGACAACATTAATATATTCACTTTATTTACTTTTCTTTTTACACTATTATTATTTATAATTTTAAGTTTTTTTGTAGTTACTGGTCAATTAATTAATTTAGATAATAATTTACTAAATTTATTGCAAGATAAATTACCAAGTTGGTTCAAGTTTATTGCTCAAATATTTTATTTTATAGGAGAAGCAGAAGTCGCTGTTTTTGTAGTTTTGTTTAGCTTAATATTTTTAGTTTATAAAAATATGTGGGAAGAAGCTCAAATTATGGCTTTATCTTGTTTATCGGTATTAATCTTAATTGATAAAATTTTAAAACCAAGCTTTGCTATTATTCGTCCTATTGACAGTTTAATTGATCATGCTTCTGGCTATAGCTATCCGAGTGGCCACGGTGCTGGAAATTTACTTTTATATTTATTAATTTCTTATTTTATCAGCATTTACATTCCTCGCTTAAAAGTTTTGCTATTTTCTTTATCTATTTTAGTCATGATTTTAATGGGGATTAGCAGTGCTTTTTTGAGAGTACACTGGATAAGTGATTTTGTTGCCTCTTATATGGTGGGATATATGATGTTTATTATTGCTATAACTCTATATAAAAGTTCTAAAAAATAAAACATTTATTCTATTAAAATTAACTGTTAAATAAGTGAAAAAACGTATTTTATAGTGACTTATAAACGATCAATTAATTTTTTCTTACTTCTTAATTGACCACAAGCCGCATCTGCTTCTAAACCACGAGAATAACGTACACTTACAGCAATTTTATTTTTTTCCAATAACTCTACAAAATTTTTAATTCTTTCGGGGGTAGGTCTTTGATAATCTACTTCTGAAATAGGATTATAGGGAATTAAATTCACATGGGTTTGAAAACCTTTTAATTGTTGTGCTAATTCTTGAGCATGTTCAGGTAAATCATTCACTCCTGATAATAAAATATACTCAAAGGTAATCCGCCTTCTTGTTATATTTACATATTCTCGACAATCTGCCAATAATTGCTTCAGAGGATAATGATTAGCACTAGGAATAAGCTTTTCTCTCAATTGTTGGTTAGAAGCATGAAGACTTACTGCAAAGGTTATTTGTAACTGATATTGTGCTAATTCTAATATTTTTTTTGGTAAGCCTACGGTGGATATTGTAATAAATCTTGCCCCGATACCTATATCTTTATTAATCGATTTAACTGCTTTAATTACTTCTGGTAAGTTTAATAATGGTTCACCCATACCCATAAAAACTACATTGGAAACTCTTTGTTTAAAATCTTCTTGAACCGTCAAAATTTGGTCAATAATTTCATGGGCTTTAAGATTACGGGTAAATCCCTCTTTTCCAGTGGCACAAAAATCACAATTCATAATACACCCTACTTGAGAGGATACACAAACTGTTAAACGTTTAGAGCTAGGAATTCCGACAGTTTCAATAATTAAACCATCTTTTAATTTTAATAAATATTTCCTTGTGCCATCATGAGCAGTATTAAAGTAGTCAACGTGAGATCTTCCAATGTCCTGTTCCTGATTATCTTCTCTCCATTGCTTAGGAAAAACTGTTATATCTAAGAGCGATCGAGCACCTTTTTGATACAACCATTGATATAGTTGTTTTCCTCGATAAGATGGCTGTCCTTTTTCTTGTACCCAATCTGTTAGTTCGAGCAAGGATTTTCCCAATAAAACTTCTGTCATTTGCTTCTCTTGTTTGTTGGGTGACTAGCCTAGCATATTTTACTTTTATAAACAAGCAAAAAAACCGCATTTGCGGTTTTTTCAGGAATAGTGAAGACAGGCATAGAACTATTGTCCCGAGG
>PXEJ01000343.1 GCA_003566215.1 Cyanobacteria bacterium T3Sed10_376R1m
ATTAATTCAAGCATAGAAGATAAGTAGCTACAATAACAGATGAAATTTGCCACCAACTATACCTCGTCTGCGGATAATTTCATTTTAAGAGAAAAACTAAATTTAGACGGTCAACAAAATTAGATATTTGTCTATTATTTACTTTTTTTTGTATTTATAAATATAGATAACTCAAAACTACGACACTAACAAAAAAGTGCAAGACTTTCTGCGTTATACATGAAATTATCGCTAAAATAGAGAAAATTTATCAGACAAAAAAATGCAATTTATTCGTCAACAAATCGTACCCTTCGTTACCATTCTAATCGCACTATTTGCTCTTGTAGCGGTGAGCGCCCGTAGTTTTATAAAAACCGATTTAGCAGAACCTGCACCGATAGAAAACATTTATACTGATAGCACTATTAACTAAGATTCTTGAGGTGATTAACCAAAGCTTGTAAACCTAAAATATAACTTTGGACACCAAAACCGCTAATTTGACCGATGGCAACTGGAGCAATATAAGAATGGTGGCGAAACTCCTCACGGCGATAGACATTACTAAGGTGAACCTCCACCGTAGGAAGATTCACCCCAGTCAAAGCATCACGAATAGCAACGCTAGTATGAGTGTAAGCACCAGCATTAATTAAAATCCCTTGATAACTTCCGAAAGCCTGATGAATAGCATCGACTAGATTACCTTCATGATTAGACTGTAAACAGAAAATTTCAACCCCATGTTTTTTAGCCTCTTGGGTAAGGAGACTATTAATATCCCCTAGAGTCAAACTCCCATAAATCTCAGGCTCTCTTTGCCCTAAAAGATTAAGATTAGGACCATGTAAGACCAAAAGTTTTAAATTAGTCACTTTATTGCCACTACAACTATTAACGATAGCGATTAGAAGGACGATCTCTGACAGGAATAGGAATCAATTCTGGTTCAGGTTCTGCCTGTGGTCCTGCTAAAGCCTCAATTAATTTTTGAGTCCACTCTTTGATTTTTTCGATAATTTTCTCTATTTGATCCATTAATAAAGAAGACTCCTATAATGCTTTTATTATCATTAAGATCCATCATAACCTTTACTTTTGGTAAATGCAACTATCACAATTATCGTAATAACAACCATTGACAATAAAAAAGAGTTTTCAAGCTCTAAAAAAAAGCTCAAAAACACTCTGATATTTCCGATGTAACCAAATTATCAACTCTGAAGTGCAACTTCTACTACTTTCTCGAAAGCATCCATATCTTGTACAGCCAAAAGAGCTAACATTTTACGATTTAGGTTAATCTCAGCTTTATCTAGTTTATAGATTAATTGACTGTAGCTAATACCATGGATTCTAGCGGCTGCGTTGACACGGGTAATCCATAGACGGCGAAAATCTCTTTTTTTCTTACGACGGTCACGGTAAGCGTTACGTAACGCTTTCATAACCTGTTGGTTAGCTATGCGAAACAGCTTAGAGTGTGAACCTCTATAACCTTTGGCTAGTTTTAGTATTTTGTTGCGTCTTTTACGGGCGACGTTACCTCTTTTTACTCTAGTCATTTTTTTACAATTAAATAAATATTAGAAAACTTAACTTTCACTGAAATTTTAATTATTTGGTACCATAGGGAAGCATCAGACGTACTTCTTTCTCATCGCTTTCATGAACTAAAGCCATGTTGCTTAGGCGACGACGTTTTTGTTGTGCGCTTTTATGTTCTAGTAGGTGATTTTTATTTGCTTTACGGCGCATAATTTTTTTACCACTTCCAGTGATGCGAAAACGTTTGGCAGCAGATTTTTTAGTTTTTACTTTAGGCATAGTTTTATCTAAATTAGCACAATTTACTATTATAGAACTAATTTTACATCACTGACCATTAATGTTAAAGAAATTATTTTGAATGGTTAGGGGAAAGGCAAGGGGTAAGTTTTAAACATTAGTGGATGTGCATTGTGGTACCATATTTTTAGATTAATGATTAGCTAGTCGAGTAAAACTAATTGTTAATAATGATAATAATTTTTTCCCATAATAAAAATTAATGGTTTTCAGTCTTACCCGTAATAAATGGCAGCCCATTATCAAGGAATTGGAGAGAATTTTAGGTAAACAAGGGGTTATTAAACGTAAGGATGAGTTACTCACTTATGAGTGTGATGGTTTGCCACAATATAGACAACGTCCTGCGGTGGTAACTCTACCAAAAACTACTGAAGAGGTAAGTGCGATCGCACGTATCTGTCATGAACACGATATTCCTTGGATAGCAAGGGGTGCAGGGACAGGATTATCAGGGGGAGCATTACCCGTCGAAGACTCTGTTTTAATCGTCACTGCTAGGATGAGAGAAGTGTTAGAAGTTGACTACGAAAACCAAAGAATTGTGGTCCAACCAGGTATTATTAATAATTGGGTAACGCAAACCGTAAGCGGAGCAGGATTTTACTATGCTCCCGATCCCTCAAGCCAGATAATATGTTCTATTGGCGGTAATGTTGCTGAAAACTCCGGGGGGGTTCACTGTCTTAAATACGGCACAACCACCAACCATGTTTTAGGTTTAACCATCGTCACCGCCGAAGGAGATATTGTTAAGGTAGGGGGGAAAGTCCCAGAAACTCCGGGTTACGACTTAACGGGTTTGTTTGTAGGTTCAGAAGGTACATTGGGCATCGCCACAGAAATCACCTTAAAAATCCTTAAAACCCCCGACTCTATATCCGTTGTTTTAGCAGATTTTAATAGCGTAGAAGAAGCCGGAAGTGCCGTTGCCGAGATTATTCGCTCAGGAATTATCCCCGCAGGAATGGAGATGATGGACAACTTCAGCATTAATGCTGTCGAAGACATTGTCGCTACCCAATGTTATCCTCGAGATGCCCAAGCTATTTTGTTGGTGGAGTTAGACGGGCTGGAAGTAGAGGTGCAAAATTATCGAGAAAAAGTTGGGGAAATTTGTCTAAACTGTGGGGCAAGGAATATCACCAGTGCTGAGGATGAAGCCACAAGGATGAAGCTATGGAAGGGGAGAAAAGCCGCTTTTGCTGCCATGGGCAAAATTAGCCCTAATTATTTTGTTCAAGATGGAGTGGTACCACGATCGCAATTATCCGCCGTATTAGGGGAAATAAATGCCTTAGGAGAACAATTTGGCTACCGCATCGCCAATGTTTTCCATGCGGGAGATGGCAACTTACACCCCTTAATTTTGTACAATGGTGCTGATGAGGGTAGTTTTGAAAAAGTAGAAGAATTAGGAGGAGAAATCCTGAAACTTTGCGTTAGGGTAGGGGGTAGCATATCAGGGGAACATGGCATCGGTA
>PXEJ01000207.1 GCA_003566215.1 Cyanobacteria bacterium T3Sed10_376R1m
AGCCGCATTTAAAGTTGTAATTTTAGCTACAGGATTAAGTTTAATAATTGGAGTACCATTAGGTCTAATTAGTGGTTATTTTGGTGGAAAATTAGATAAAATTTTACTTTTTTTTATGGATACCATTTATACATTGCCCGGGTTATTGTTATCCGTTACCTTGGCGTTTGTAGTTGGTAGAGGAATTTTAAACGCATCCCTCGCTTTATCTATTTCCTATATTCCTCAATATTATCGAGTCGTCAGAAACCACACTACGAGCGTAAAAACGGAGCTATTCATTGAAGCCGCCCGGGCAATGGGAGCGAATCCTCAAAGAATTTTAACCAAATATTTATTTTTTAATGTGATTCAAAGTGTTCCAGTCTTGTTTACCCTCAATGGGGCGGATGCTATTTTAATATTGGGAGGATTAGGTTTTTTGGGATTAGGATTACCTGATAATGTGCCAGAATGGGGTTATGACTTAAGGTTAGCATTAGATGGACTACCGACAGAAATTTGGTGGACGGCTTTATTTCCCGGCTTAACGATGACAACAATGGTAACAGGTTTATCTTTGTTGGGGGAAGGGTTGAGCGAATTTTTTCAGCCTCATCGTCGATAGTTGAACGTTGAAAATTATCAGATGTTAATATTACTTAGAAATAGTTAAAGATGAGAAGTAAAAACTACTACGATAAACGTAATTATAAAGGGACAAAAAGACGCAGGAAAAAAAAGGGTTCACCTTTTTTATTATTTGTAAGTATTGTTTCTTTATGGTTGCTTTACTATCTTAATCCGCCTTGGTTATCTGAACTTCATACTTATGCAACCTATGATAATGCTGTTAGTTTTCTTAACCATTTTAATTTTCGGGTTAATTCTCTCAAGTCTTTAACTCAAGAATTTATTACCGAAATCAATGAACCTATTGTTATTGGCGATGTTAAGACAATTAACGAAGATAGGTTTAAACCCATTGATGACAATGCTTTAAATGTTCAATATTCGGGTAATTCGGTACAAGAATTAGCCACAATATTACAAAAGTTTGTATCGACAGATGAGGAAAAAGCAAGAATTATTTATACTTGGATTACTAATAATATTCGTTATGATGTGGTAGCTTTATCTACTTTTATTAATCAAAATATTTACCCTGATGTAACGGTGAATACGGTGTTGACAAATCGACAAACGATTTGCTCTGGTTATGCTAATTTATATCAACAATTGGCCCAAGAAATGGGGTTAAAATCGGTAATAGTTCTTGGTTATGCTAAGGGTTTTGATTATGCTGTGGGAGATGATAATAATGTTAACCATGCTTGGAATGCGGTAAAAATTAACGAGCAATGGTTTTTACTCGATACTACTTGGGGGGCGGGTACGATTAATAATAATCGTTTTGAACAAAATTTTAACCCAGTTTATTTTGCTACTAATCCGGAGCATTTTATTTATACTCATTTTCCTGAAAATATTAAATGGCAGTTATTATCTAATCCTTATAGTCGAGAAATGTTTGATAATTTACCAACGGTTTCTCATCATTTTTTCTCTAATAATCTTGAGTTAGTTAGTCACAAAAACAAACATATTATTAGCAATGGTATTGTTGATATTAACCTTAAAGCTCCTCAAAATGTAAGTGCGATCGCATCTCTTCAAAAACAAGGAAATACCGTAAAAGGAGACTATACTTTTGTACAAAGACAAGGAGACTATATCAATGTAAAATTAGCCATTCCTGATAAAAATGACTATCAATTGAGCATTTTTGCAAAACAAAAAGATGATAATAATAACTATCCTTTTGTGATTAGCTATGATGTGAGGGCAAATCAACCTATCAATACTCAATTTCCTTTAACCTTTAGCCATTTTACGGAAAATAATGGCTATATAGAATCACCTCTATCCAAAATATTACAGCCCCATCAAAGAGTTTACTTTAAATTAAGGGTAAATAATGCCACCGAGGTAAGAGTTTTAGACAAAGCCTCCAATCGTTGGACAACCCTAACTCGTTACGGCAACCTATATACAGGTAACGTGGAAGTATTGGGGGGAGAAGTCATTGTATATGGCAAATTTCCCAATCAAAGAGAGTTGTGGGGATTAGTGAAGTATAATTAGGGTCTATCACTCAAGTTATTGACTATTTTGTAATAATTTTTAGGGTGAAATAAACATGAATCTATAGTAATCTCACTTTCAAATTCTCACAAATGATTTTAGGACTGCTATGTATAGATTAACAAGAAGATGGGAGTAGTATTAAATGTACGTTGTTATCGGTGGGGCGGGGGTAATGGGTAGAGACTTAGCCCAAGCCTTGCTAGAAATGAATCACACCGTAGCCATGATTGATACTGATAGGGCTGCTTGTCAATATGTTCGGGAAAAAATTGGGGTAATGGCTTTTGAAGGAAGTGCTGTAAATACGACTACGCTTATTGAAGCGGGGATTCGTAAGGCTAATGTGGTAATTGCTACTTTAAAGGAAGATGCTTTAAATTTGGCAATGGTAACTCTTTCTAAACACTATGGTGTACCCCAAATTGTGGCACGGATGAAGGATGCTGACTTTGATCAACCCTATGCTTTAGCAGGGGCAAATCATGTTATTAGCACAAATCAACTAGCCGTAAATAGAATTATAAATGCGATCGAGTATCCTCAAGTGGATGCGATGATGCACTTTGAGCAGGGACAAGTTGAGGTTTTAAAATTGTCTATTCCCCATCAATGTTATATTGTGGGGCAGTCAGTGGCACAAATTGCCCAAAATCCCCAATTTCCAGCGGGTACTCTAATTATTGGTTATCAGGCACACCCGGAGGAAGATTTGATTATCCCTAATGGTAAGACGATTTTAGAGAAGGGATCAACGATTTTGTTAGTAACAAAACCTAATTTGGTTAAGGAGGTTATTGATTTTTTAGGAATGTGTAGTTAGTTTCTAGGTCAATATCTCTTCTGTAAATGGTACCATTATGGGCTTTTAATAAAGGGGGCAATTCTTGATCATTAATTACCTCTAAGGTTTTCATATTATAGGTAGTATAAGTGGTTAAATTTGGGTCATCAAAATTTATATCAACTACGGTAATGTTTTTCATGGGAGGGGCATCACCATCAATTAAAGCCCTTGCCCCTGAACCTAATATACCTGCGTGTAACATTTGTAAATTGCCTTTGTGGGCAGGATAATAGGCGTGTTGATGTCCACTGATGTAGGTATGGACATGATAATTTTCTAACAAGGTGCGTAATTCATCGGCATTGTTCAATACTTCCCCTACCCTGTCTCTACCTTTA
>PXEJ01000184.1 GCA_003566215.1 Cyanobacteria bacterium T3Sed10_376R1m
ATCCCACAAAAAATTGAACAAGGAATTTGATAAAATTATTTTGCTTTGTATAATAGTTCCATCCTTTTTAGCAATTAATAAAAAAGCATCATGCGAAAAACATTCATTTTCTAAAAACTCTTTAAAATCACTCATTGTTCTTTCACTTTCTCCAATATTCTATTTCCTACTTCAAAAACTATTAATTGAGATAATAATGGTTCTGCAATCTTAGACTTAACTTTAATTTCTCCCTTAATATATTTACCATCAGTATCTTTACCTTCCCATCTCAAAAAATAATTCATTATTTTTTCACTTCCTTATTCATTTCAAATTCTACTTCTTTATCCCACTGCTCCAACAACCACTTAGGCTGTTTCTCAAACTCAAAATTCAATCCAACCACCGCCAACGATTCAAACTACCACGCCTAACCAACTCACGCTTCAACTGATCAGAATTCTCACACTCAAACAAATTCATTTCAAACCCCTCCTCAAACCTTCAAGCCAACCAGCATAATGCAACCGAGCATCAGCAACTACCTTACTCTCAACCTTGTCTATAATCCAATTCATTGCAACTCACTCCTTTTATTTTTAACAAGACTAATAATACAAGAACTAAAAGTCCCACCATTATCAGTCTGCCAATTCCGAAGCTCCTTCCAAGCTTCCTTACTTAATGTTATTGTTTTCTTTTCTTCCATAATAAAACCTCTTACAATTTATACATATATAGTATACAAAAATGTTTATAAACCTTTTGTATAAACCCACTACATACCAATTTTTAACAAAAAAACACCAACTTTCTACCTTTGCCATGGTATTCCAATTAGTATAGGATTTTATAAAATCCCTAGCTAATTCAAATACCCTAGAAACCCTAGCAATTGGAATCTTTAGGCTCAGAAACACCACCCCTCAAATCAATACTATCATCCCCATCCTTAAAAGAAACACCATCCCAAATATACTCCAACTGCCCATCAACCATTCTCCTATCATCAATAGCACCAAAAAAACGAGTCATAGTAAACAACATAGACTTATCAGACTCAGGAATAACCCTATGCTGTTTACAAAACTTAACATAACGTTTTTTCAAAGAACGCTTAATAATACAAAAATCAGGCTCAGACTCAATATTCTCCAAACAAAAAGCATGAAAAGAATCAGATTCTCTAACCCACATCTTTTTTATTTCCTCAGCCGATTGACTAGAAGTAAACTTTTTATTAATCCTCAACCTATCCAAACCACTCAAAGCAAGATTTAACAAACCATTCAATTCTTCTTGCGTACTAATCCTTTGAATAATATCATTATCCCTTAACTTATACTTACTAAATTCTTCTTCACTTAACTCTAATTTTAACTTGTCTAAAACTTCTTGCGGTTCAAAAGTATAAGGAAAAATCAAAAACACCCACCTTTCCCAAAAAGCATTAGAAAAATCTCTTGTCTTAGGTAAATGATTAGTAGCAAAAATTTGTTTAGCATAACTAACAAAAGTAATGTCGGCTAAAAATTTTCTAGAACCATTAACAGGGTCTCTACCAGTAAGTGATTTGAATTCTACTGTTTGGTCTAAATCTTTGTTTGAAACATCGCCTCCTAAGTTAGCTAGTTTTCCAAATAGTTCTGCTGATTTAAATTTATCGTTATCAAATTCTTGTAATTTTATTCCGCTAACATTTTCTACTCCTAAAAACTTTTTTAATAGTTCTAGTGTTTTGGATTTTCCGTTTCTTCCTTGTCCTAGCATCATTACTGCTTGTTCTATAAAATAGTCTTTCCATAAACAAAAACCAAACAACTCATATATCGTTTGTTGGTCTTCTTCGCTTGGTAATACGTCTTTAAAAAACATTTTTAGTTGCGGACAGTCTTGTTCAGGAATGTAAGCTACTGGTAATTTGTTAAAAAAGATTTTTTCAACATCAAATTCGGTTAGTTCTTTTGTTTCTAGGTTTAGTATTCCGTTTTGTACACAAATTTCGTTTATGTAATTGTGGTTAAAAAACCATTTTGAATCAACGTATGTGTCGGCTTCTACTTTGGCTATTATTTGATTTACTAAGTGGGGGGTGTATGCTATTTCTAATATTTTTCTTGAGTATTCTTTGATGTATGTTTTTCCTTGGGGTACATATATTCCTTCTTGGTAAATCCAAACTTCTGATTTTTCGTCATTTCTTGTTGTGTAAATTGAATTTGTTTTTTGTATTTGTTTTGCTATTAGTTCGGTGGCCGTTTCTCTTTTTTTGTCTATTATTGCTTCCCAAACTTTTTCTTTTAAGTAGGTTTCTTCAGGAGTCATTTATAATCCTCCTTTATTTTTTTGATTAAGAATTTTTCACAAGTTATACAGGTGTTAGGGTTTCTTTTTTGTTGCGCGTTGATCCTGTCTTTCTTATTCATGGTTTTTCCGCAGAAGTAACAAATGGGTCTGTAGTCTTCAGTCATTCTCTCACTTCCTCTATGCTGCACCATTCCTCTGGAAAATTTTTTAATAATCCAGTTCTTTCGTCTTTGAACCTGATTCTTTTTTCTTGATTAGAATATCCTGAAACATTAAAATTTAAGATTTTTTCACTTGTTAGTTTTACTGTTATAACATATCTCACTCTCTCGCCTCCTAGCGTTTTGTTTTTTTGTTGGGGGTTTTTTGGGGGAGAACAGTTTTTAGTTGTCCTCCCCAAAAAAAACTATTATTATTTAGAACTTTGTTCTTTAAAAATGTTTGGTTTGTTTTTCAAACTCTTTTTGTTTATTTGAATGTTAGACCCCATCTTGTGTCTTTTTGTCCTTTACCAACACGTTCAACTATAGCGGTTTTTCCTACGATTGTTCCTTCTTTTCTTTGTTTTGCTATTGGGTTTAACAAGCTGTATTGGGTTGTTTTGATGAACCATGTTTTGTCTGTGTCTTCGTGTCTGATCGTGAATACTATTGTTTCTCCGAATCGTGTTGTTGCTTTGTGTCCTTCTGTGACGAAAACAATTGTTTCTGTTTTTGTTAGTTTTCCTTCGTCTAGGTTCATTTTGAATATTGGTAGTTGTTCATAAGTAGTGTCTGTTGATGGTTTGTCGTATTCTTCAAACCAGTTGTCTAATTCTATTTCTTTTTCTATTATTTTTTCTTCTTCCATTTTTTAATCCCTCCATTGGATTTTATGATAAGTGTTATGTTTGTTTTGGTTTATAAGGTTTGCTAAACCTTTATGCCGACACGTATTGTGTCTTTGTTCCGTTTGGATAGGAGAGTATATTGCTTATTTAATTTTAGAATAAACCAATTCTTTTGTTATATTTTTGTTC
>PXEJ01000330.1 GCA_003566215.1 Cyanobacteria bacterium T3Sed10_376R1m
CCACTAATTCTTCCATAACATTAATAAATTGTTTTCTTGGCATTGCCACCACTTCTCCCGTCAATAATGCACCCATTAATTTATCTAAGGCTAAATACTCTTCGCTACATAGGTCTGCGGAGGTTTCGCACAATCTTCCGACCTCTGCTTCCATTGTTGGAGTTAAATAACCACTAACTAAGGCTTGTTCTACAATTTCATTAATTTTCATCGAGATTTTATAATTATTTCACAGCAAGATACCATCTCTATTTTACACTGTTAAATCATATTAAATTTAATAAAGTTAAAATTTATAAGGACTAATAAGAATTGATTAAATGTTTGGCAACGATAAAATTAATTCCTTTTGAGAGAGCATAAGTTGTTAGGGTCAGATTTTCAAACCTAGTTAGATTAGAAACAGTAGATCCTTATTTTTGTTGAAAAACGGGTAAGTCAAACCAAAAAGTTGTGCCTACTCCAACCTCACTGACTAGGTTGATTTTACTATGATGTTTATCAGCAATATTTTTAACAATCGATAGTCCTAAACCAGTACCCTCTAGAGTATGAACTCTGTTTTCTACTCGAAAAAAACGATCAAAAATTGCTTCTTGATCTTCTTTTGCAATGCCAATACCTGTATCAGATACTTCTACTCTAACATGGGAAAATTCTGTATTTTGGTCTGGGTTATTTTTTACACCATATACTCTAATAGTTACTTGACCATTTTCGAGAGTAAATTTAAGGGCATTGCCTACTAGGTTGGTAAAAACTTGCAAAAGTAAATCATAATGACCCCAAATAGAAGGCAAAGAAGGTTCTACTTCCTTAATTAGTTTAATATTTTTATCTTTGGCATATAGTTGATAGGTTCTTAGGGTTTGTTCTACAGGTTGTTCTAAATCTAGGGCTTGGAATTCATAACTTCTCGAAGACTCTAGGCGAGATAAGTCAAGGACATCATTGACCAATCTGGTTAATCTATCAGTTTCATGATTAGCGGTTTGTAAAAACTCAATTTTTTCTTGTTCACTTAGGTCTTCACCATATTCAGCTAAAGTTTCAATAAAAGATTTTATGTTAAATAGAGGAGTTCTCAATTCATGGGAAACGTTACTTATAAATTGACTTTTTGCTTCATTTAATTCTACTTCTTTGGTAATGTCTTGAATGGTCATTACAATTCCTTTTAAATTTTCTCGATTTTGATCTAAAACTTGGGTAATTAGTATTCTAAAAGTATGATGATTTGGTTCTCTAACACTTACCCTAAATTCTCCTCTAGTGGGGGATATATAATCATGATTTTCTGTATCTTCTTCTACTGAAATATTGTTTAAAGGCTTTTGTAATTGTTGACCAATTTCTGGAGGCAAATATTCTAGTAAATTTTCTCCTATTACTTTTTTTTCTTCCCAATTAAACATTTTTTGTGCCGTGGGATTAACCAGAATTAACTTTAGGTGGGAGTCGAGTAAGATTGCTCCATCGGCGATGGTGGATACTAGGGTTTCTAGTTTTGCTTTCTCGGCGGTTAATTCTTCTATATTTTGTTCTTCAAAGCTTTCTAGTCTTTCTGCCATGTCGTTGAAACTAAGAATCAATTCTCCTAATTCTCCTTCTAGGGGTAAATCAATTCTTTGTTTGAAATTTCCTGCGGCTATATTTTTGACTCCTAAGAGTAGTTCTTTTATGGGTTTGGTTATGGTCAGAGCGTTAAAGACTCCCCCTAAGATTACCATTGCCCAAATGGAGATAAAAACAGCAATGGTGACATCTCTGGTGAGGTTGGAGGAGGCGACAAGGGTAGGATTAGGATTAATACCGATCGCCAAGGCTCCTAAATATTGATTTTCAGAGATAAGAGGAACAAAGACATCGGTAACTTCTCCATCGGGGATAAGATGTTGTCGAACGAGGGGAATTTTGAGATCTTGATTATATTCTTCGGGTAGTTCTAGTTTTCTTTGAATGGTTAGGGAATTTTGTACCTCACTTTGGGAGTAGGGAATACCAAAAAAAATGTTACCTTCGGCATCGGCATAGATGATATATCTAACACTGGAGGTACTGTTGTAAAAACGTCCTGAAAATCTTGCTACTTCTGTTAGGTCATTTTCTGCAATTAATGGTGCAACATTACTAGCCAAGAGCAAACCTAAATCACGACCAAAACGAGTATCATTAATTTGTGCATCTTGTTGAATTGAATTAACAGCCCAAAATGTTAAACTACTCATGACAAGGGAAACCACAAGGGTTGCTGTCGCCATTAGTTTGGTTTGCAAGGTAAATTCTGACCACCAACGTCCAATAATCTGCTTAAATAATTGCACCTTTGTTTCTTTAATAAAGTATCGAGATTAAAATTTTGCTTTTGTTCAATATCTTAATACGTATCTTGACATATCACTTTGTTTACTATGTCTGAGTGTAACAAGAGTAGGGCAAATAGTAATGTAAATATACTTTTCTTAATTAGGTAAATAAAGCAATAATAGGTATAAATTGCTTTAAAGTAAAGGAATCACTGATGCTACAGATTGTAAGAGATGAAAAAAATATGATTTTTAATTTAAAAACTATGGGACATAAAATATAGATTTATCTAAGCTATATCAATATATGACTACTATCAATTTTTTGTCTATATTCCTACAGTAAATAAAGCATTTCGTAAAGAATAATTACTTACTACCTATATTTTGCTACCATAATATATAATTTATTTCTGGTTTTAAAAATGTTTTTTAGCATTGTTATCCCTACCTATAATCGTCTTCCTATATTGCGTAAATGTTTAAGGGCTTTAGAGTCTCAAAAATATGATAGTGATTTGATTGAAGGTTATGAAGTGATAGTTGTTGATGATGGTTCAACGGATGATACTTTATCTTGGTTAGATTCTGAACATTTACCCCATGTTCGTCTTTTGAAACAAAATCATCAGGGAGCTGCGATCGCACGAAATACAGGTATCGAAAAAGCCATAGGAGATACAATTATTTTTATAGATAGTGATTTAGTTGTTACTCCCTCTTTTTTGCAATGTCATGGAAAAACCCTAGCACAAAGTATAGATGATAAAATTTTCACCTACGGAGCAGTTATTAATACCTGTAACTTTGAAAGTCCTACCTCAGAACCGTACAAGATAACTGATTTTTCCGCAGCTTATTTTGCTACAGGGAATGTGGCGATCGCCAAAAAATGGTTAGAAAAAGCAGGAAACTTTGACCCTAACTTTAGTCAATACGGTTGGGAAGACTTAGAATTAGGGGTTCGATTAAAAAAACTAGGACTAAAATTAA
>PXEJ01000065.1 GCA_003566215.1 Cyanobacteria bacterium T3Sed10_376R1m
AAACTGCGAAAGCGATAATGCAGATAGGCACCGCCCCGGTTTTGAATCTGACGGTTGCCGTAGTTCAGCACATAATCGGAGCCGGAGGCAGGGAAACGTTCCATGCGGGCAAAAGTACGCTGCCATATAATGCCGGTGGTAAGGTTGTGATAATTAAATTCAAAAAGAGCTGCCTGATAATTAACCCACTCCTGCAAAATGAAGTCTTCACCGGGAAAATCACGGCGGTCAACTTCCGCTTTAAAACGGTTTTGATATGCTGCTGCTACTTCTCCGCGAAACGGTCCCATCTGCGGGCTTTCAAGCCGCAGGGAAGCCAGGTAAGGCTTTCGTGAGTAGATATGGCGGATCTCGAATTCGCTTTGGCGGGATGGCGACAGATCGCTTACAAAATTGTTGGCCCAGTCGAGAAGTGTTAACTCTGTGGTTACTAGGCCTGACTCGCGAGTACCGAATTGATAAGAGAAAGCAAGATCAAGGTCGGTTTTGCGCTGGCCTGTCGTATGCGTAATTCCTAAACGATGGCGTTCGGATAGCCGGTGATAATAATTTAAGGCGATAAGGCCGCGTTTCGCCTGCAGATCTTCATGCAGCCATGCATGGATGATAAATGTACCATTACTTCCGGCGCTCACCGTGTTTTTAAGCTCGCTTCGCAGGGCAAAAATCGGAGTATTAAGGCTGCCCATAAAAGTTCGAAAGCCGTTATCGGTGTGCATCCAGTCGTAGTCCTCAAAATAACTGTGGCTGTACGTAAAGATATCAAGATAGTATTCCATGTCCATTTCAGGAGTGGTAAACCTGAACAGGCCGCGATCGTAGTAGAAACCGCCGTAATTGTTAGACCGATCCATGACGAAAAGCCGCTGCCGGTTTTCCCATCCCAGAATTGAGGCACGCGTGGGATCATCCTGCCAGGCGGCAGCAATGCTGTGACTATGCAGCAATACGATAATTAAGATCAGCCAGCTCCCTGATAAAAAATAGTTCTTCATTTATAAATTTAACTGAGAATCAGGAACTTTAAAAATTAGACAGCAACTTTAGTGAAAAATTATTTACACAATTTAATTGTATACACAGAAGTATAGTTTATAGGATTTAATCAGGAAAAAAATCATAATCATACATTATACCCGTCTATAAAACCTGTGCTGTTTCTTTGCAGATCCCAATCACTTTGAGTAAATTCTTTACTCGTTTTTCAGCACCAAAATATGTGACTGACGTTAGCGAAGCTGTATCTGAAATAAACTATTGGATGCAGACAGTTAATGTTCTCTCAATAAATACTTACTCCGGAAAGCCTTAAAACCACGAAATTAATGCAATTTCACAACTCCGAAATTTAAACTCATTTACCCAACGGGTAAGGTTTCAATTCCCTATTCAAGATTCCCAATTCCTTATCCCCCAATCCCACCTTGCTTAATACTTTAATCCAATCCAAAACCCGCCTCAAGCTACTGCTCAGATTTTTTCTGAACCCGGACAGCAGCGCTTATCTTCGCGGTATTGCTTCAGATTTTGATGAGAGCACAAACTCCGTGCGTATAGAGCTGAACCGCTTTGAGGAAGCCGGACTCATCAAAGCGAGAAAGGAAGGAAACAAGAAGATGTACCGAGTGAATACGGATCATCCGCTGTTTGATGACTTTCACAGGATTGCACTTAAACATTTGGGTATCGACCGGGTTATAGAGCTTGTGGTAACGAAACTGGGTGAACTGGACGCCGTTTACCTTACCGGCGACCTGGCCCGCGGCCTGGATACACCGATTGTGGACCTGACGATCATCGGGAAAAAGTGGACACCGTTTATCTTGCAAAGCTTACGGAAAAGGCGGAAGCATTGATTGGTAAAAAAATCAGAACAATTGTTTATAAAACTTCCAAAGAAGCAGAACTTTTAAAACCGAACTTATTGATTTTCGGAGAAAACTAAATTAAAAACTTGCACTCTGAAATTTGTTCATTATAATACAAACCGCCAATTAGTCACTAAAGAAAAACCGCTGTGTACACAAAGTGTACCGCAGAATTTCGCAAAGTAAATCACTGCGTAACCCTGCGTCTCTGAGGTTAATCCAACGAACTTAAATAATGGCAAGAAAAATTAAATTACTAATCACCGGCGGTGCCGGCTTTATCGGCTCTAACCTCGTTGAATACTTCCTGAACGACGATCGTGTATCCCTTGTACGCGTACTCGACGACCTCTCCAACGGCTACTACGAAAACATCAAAGAATTTGAAGGCCATCCAAAGTTTGAATTCATTAAAGGGGATATCTGTGATTACCAAACCTGCCTGGATGCCACCAAAGATATCGACAAAATCACACACCAGGCGGCACTCGGTTCTGTGCCGCGCTCCATCGAAAACCCGATGCGAACCACGGAAGTAAACATCCTGGGAACGGTGAATGTGCTGCTTGCAGCCGTGGAAAATGAGATTGAACGTGTGATTCTGGCCTGCAGCTCCAGCACCTACGGCGATCACCCGGGCCTGCCGAAAGTGGAAGATAAAATCGGGAAGCCGCTGAGCCCATACGCCATTACCAAACTCTCTGTCGAACAATACGCAGATGTGTTCAGTAAAACATACGGACTTTCCTACATCGGCCTGCGCTATTTCAACATCTTCGGGCCAAGGCAAAATCCGGATAATCCGTATGCTGCGGTGATTCCCATTTTTTGCCAGGCTTTTATTGAAGGCACAACACCTACCATCAACGGTGACGGGCTCACCAGCAGGGATTTTACTTTTGTGTCCAACGCCGTTCAGGCCAACGACCTTGCACTCTTCACTGAAAATGAAGATGCCCTGAATGAAATTTACAACGTGGCGTGCAACGACCGGGTGACTCTGAATAAAATGGTTAACGTACTGCAGGAAATAAGCGGAAAAGAGATTGAACCGAATTACGGACCTGAGCGCCCCGGTGATGTGAAACACTCGGAGGCGGATATCTCAAAAATTCAAAGCCGGCTGGGATATGAACCTGAAGTTTATTTTAATGAAGGGCTTAGTAAGGTTTATGACTGGTATAAGAATGTGTATATGAAGGGTACGGAGTGAATGTAAGCAACCCCTTCGTTATTCCGGACGTAGCGGAGCGAAGACCCAACTACGCCATTTACTTCGCCATAAGGCTGCGCAGATCAGGATGGCTGCCATGGGCAGATCCGGAATCTCCGGGCTTTGGATAGCAGTGAATAATCAATTTGAATTCTGTAGAATGAACCTGGCAAGGAGATGCCGGATCGGGGTCCGGCATGACGGATGTTGTGGCG
>PXEJ01000392.1 GCA_003566215.1 Cyanobacteria bacterium T3Sed10_376R1m
CAATCAACATCCTACTACCGAAGCCCATCGGTTAATAGCTAATGGAGCATTACAAGCAGTAACCAAAACTACTCCCGAACCTACCTCAATTCCTGCTCTAGGATTATTAGGCTTAGGACTACTCGCCAATCTTGTCTCCAAGGCTCGTTTGAATAATCAACAAAGGGAAAAAGTAGCGATAAACGCTGAATAAGGTAACTATCTTTCTTTTGTAACTTTCTGGATCTATCATTATTGGGTAGGCTTTGCCCAAAAAGTGCTATGGTGGGGCGAATTGACAATTATGAGGTTTTATTATCTGGGTGTCGTATCTTTAATTTTGTATTTTAACTATTTTTTTGTCAAAAAAAGCGCGATGTTCGTGTATTTTTTTGATAGTTAATAGTATATCTAAATCTTCTATATTTAGAGTTTTTGATTTATTTAGCACATCTTAATTAGACATTCATCAGATAGTAAATACTAATATAAATTGCCGAAACTATTAATTGAGCCACCGTAATTGGTAAACCATAGCGCAGAAAAGTACCATAAGAGATGGTTTTACCGTGTAATTCAGCCACCCCTGCACCGACAATATTGGCAGAAGCACCCACTAAAGTTGCATTTCCCCCCAAAGTCGCCCCAAACATCATGGCAAAAAATAAAGGCAATACGGCGGGGGGATAATTACCACTAAAATTACTTTGTAAAACTTCTGCTCCGACTAATCCTGTACTAAATAAATATTCTTTTAATAGAGGAATCATTGCCACCACTAAAGGAATATTCGGTATTACCGCCGATAAAGCACCGACGACAAATATTAAAACAATAGAAGCCATGAAAATATTTTGACCCAACAAAAAAGCGAAAATGATAGAGATACTACTAATTACCCCTGTTTTCTCTAATCCTCCAATTAAGACAAATACAGACATAAAAAAGATTAAGGTACTCCAATCCACATCCCTTAAGATGTTTTGAACAGTATCGATTTTACTCTGGTGAGCTAATAATAAAGCTAGTGTTGCCCCCATCAATGCCACGGCAGCAGGAGAAAGGGGGATTGGCAATAAATCTCCAAAAATAAAAAATAGTAGAACAAAAACCATGATTAAAGCACCTAGAGACAATACACGAGGGTGATTAATTTCAGGCATGGGTAATTGGTCAAAGTTGGTAAATTTACTATTCCATATCTCTCGAAACAAAAAAGGAGTCATTATAACCACTGTGCCTACGGCTAAAACTCCTGCCAAACTCAAGGAGGTAAGGTATTCAAAAAAACTCATGTTAATAGAATCCCCTACTATAAAAGTAGCAGGATCTCCAACTATTGTTAACAGTCCAGCACTATTGGACACAATGATCATCAAAATGATGAGAGGGACAAAGTTAATTCCTATTTCTTGGGCTAGGGGGGGAATTAAAGGGGCAAGAAGAGTTACAGTGGTGGCATTGGGTAATATGGCACAGATAGGAGCAGTAATGCCGATAATACCTAACAGTAAATAATTACCCCTACCCTTTGACCATAAAACAATTTTCGTCGCTAAATACTGAAAAATATTAGTAGGCTCAAATGCTCTAACTAAGACCATGACACCAAAAAACAAGCCCAATGTAACATGACTTCTACTGATATATTCTACGGCTTCCCCTAATTTCATAATATGGGCAAACACTAGAACTAAAGAACCCAATAGGGCTGCTACCGTTAAATGTATTTTTTCAGATATGATAAGGGCAATGACGGCGACGAAAACACCTCCCGCCACTAAGCTAGACAAGTCGGGCATTATTTATTTATTTTCAGATTGAATAAGGGTTATTTGTATGAAGAGATACGTCTTATTCGGATACCTAAATTAATTTTAGTTTTTTTGTCTAAAAACTACTTTTTTGGTCTCCTCCCAATGCCTACGAGGTTAGCTGACGGGCTAGGACTGAGAGATGTCCTTCTTTAAGTTATCCTTAAAAATAAGCCCCAAAATTGGTTCCCCCGCTCCTCTTTATTTAATAAAATTAGCAATAACTTTATCTGAAGACTAGGCTGACTTTCTCTACAAAAAATAGTAACAAATTTTATTTGATTTTGTGCTGGTTTGAGTAAAAAAATTATTTTGCTATTTAATTTTCTATTTTTCTTAACGGTACTTAAACAAAACTCAAGCCCAAATAAAGCCTAAAGTGGCTTCATAAGCAGTAAATACCTCTGTGTTTTGAGAGAGCGATCGAAAAAAGCGAAAAGATTCAGCCGTGCGAAATGCCTCCAATGTCTCTGCAAAAGTGTTTAACGGCTTATTTTCCCCATTGTCTCCTCAATCCTCCCGTTAAACAATGCCATTGAATGAATTTATACAAATATCTCTCCGCTTTAAATATTTCAAATTGTAAAAAAAATATTTATTTCTTTCCCATAACTACGTTTATACTTACGTGATCTTTGTCAATTTAATATACTAAAACCATAAAAGATATTATTGCCCTACTTCAAAAATTTGCCCAGCAGTTAAATTAAATTCAGGAAACAACGAAGATTTGATAACATCTTGACTTTTAAATGACTCCATAGTGTATTCATCTTCCACCAAGTGATAAATAGAAATAGTTGGTTGCTTTGGATTGCCAATGTAACGCCTTCCCCCCAAGCCCAAGTAATCAATAATCCAATATTCCTCAATCCCTAATTTCTCATACTCCCCTAACTTCGTTAAATAATCATCTTGCCAATTGGTGCTAACAACTTCTATGGCTAATTTAACAGTTTTTCCCTGAGTAATGGTCGAGCGCTTTTTCCACATGGGTTCATCATTTTTGACAGAATCGTTGTCTAATACCATCACGTCAGGAATATAAGCAGATTTATCGGTATCTATGGCTTTAATTAATCCTTGTCGGGGAATAAACAAGGGCAAATTAAAACGTTCGATATAGACGGATAATTTTGAGGCTAGAAAACCAGCTACTTGCTCATGGGTGCCTGTGGGTTGCATTTTGACAATAACTCCATTACGTAACTCAAATCGACCATAAAAACCATCAGGATACCAGTTAAGAAACTCCTCTAAACTTACTAACTTATCTTCTGATTTCAAATTATCATCGACTTTTTCTTGGAGAAACATATTAACTACTCCTTTCAACCTTTTTTTAATTATATAGGTACTCAAAAAAAGTAAGGGTGAGCATTGCCCACCCCATTAAATTACACTTTAGTTAACTCTTTTTCAGCCTTCACTTCAGGATTTTCAGCCTCAGAAGGGGGTACAACCTGCCAGAATTTGGGTAAATATGCTGACCAATTATCAAGG
>PXEJ01000013.1 GCA_003566215.1 Cyanobacteria bacterium T3Sed10_376R1m
CTCTCCCTCCATTCGAGAAATGATGAATGCGATGAATTTGCGATCGCCAGCGCCTATTCAAAGCCGTTTAGAGAGAATCAAAGCAAAGGGTTATATTGATTGGATAGAAGGTCAAGCCCGTACCATGAAAATATTAAAACCCCATAATGGCTTACCAATTTTGGGAACAATTACCGCCGGGGGTTTAGTTGAGCCTTTTACCGACGACACCGACAGACTTGATTTAGCCTCCATGTTTAATCAACCCAATTTTTTTGCCCTCAGGGTAGTGGGAGATAGCATGATTGAGGATTTTATTACCGAGGGAGACTACGTAATTATGAAATCCGTTTCCACTGCTAAGGAAGGAGAAATAGTTGCGGCTCGGGTAGAAGGCCATGGTACAACCTTAAAAAGAGTTTATTTTGGCACGGATGAAGTAATTTTAAAAGCTTCTAACCCCAACTATGAACCAATCAAAGTTAATCCTAATCAGGTTCAAATTCAAGGAACTTTGTTTGCGGTGTGCCGTTTGGGTAATTGATTCGATTTTAAAATTCCTGTGCCTCAAACCTCGTCATTTATGATGGGTTTGTGTTACCCTCAATTTAAGATATTTTGCCAAGGTAACTATTAAAATTTACCATTACTGAAAATTACTATGGTTCAACTGCACAAAAAAGATAAAACTCCCATTGTTTCCTTTTCAGCCAGTAATCATCCCCATGAAACTGAAAGTCGTCCTTGGGGTACTTTTACTACCCTAGAAGAAGGGCAAGGATATAAAATAAAAAGAATTGAAGTTAACCCAGGTCATCGTTTGAGTTTACAAATGCACCATCATCGTAGTGAGCATTGGATTGTTGTTTCTGGTACTGCTAAGGTAGAGTGTGGGGATGAGGTGAAAATTTTAGCCGCTAATCAATCTACTTATGTTCCTCAGTGTACTAATCATCGTTTAGAAAATCCGGGGGTGATCAAATTAGTGTTAATTGAGGTGCAAAATGGTGAATATTTAGGAGAAGATGATATTATTCGTTTTCAGGATGATTACGCTCGAAAATAGTTTTTTTTAATGATTAGTCTTACAGATAACGCTCTTTTAGAAATTAAACGCTTAAAATCTCAACTTTCTCCCCACGGCAACTGTCTTCGGATTAGGGTTAGTGAGGGAGGTTGTGGGGATTTGTTTTATCAACTTGGGTTTGATGATACTACGGTGGCTTCTGGCGATCGCACTTTTAACCACTATGAAGATTTAGTAATTATAGTTGATGAGGATAGCTATAAATATATTGAAAATCTTGTGGTTGACTATGCAGAGGATTTGATGGGGGGAGCTTTTCAATACAAAAATCCCTTGGTGCAAAATCATTGTAGTTGCGGTATTTCTTTTTCTATTCCCCAATGATAAACCGATTATTGTTGAAAGTAAATCCTCCGATTACCTCATTTAACTTAATAGTTGTGGGTTCTTGGAGGAGTTTATTTTAGGAAATCATTAACCGTTGTTGCGGGGTTGAATCACACCATAACCGCCGTGGTTACGAATGTAAATTACGTTAATTTCGTTGGTTTCTTTGTTGCGGAACATATAAAAATCGTGATCTACTAATTGTAACTGTTCCCGAGCCTGATCAATGGTCATGGACTCCATGGCAAAGTATTTCATTCTTACTACCTCTGCTGGAAGTTCGGCATGGCGATCGCCAATTAGACTACCTTCAACGGGTTTTTCTTCAATAGCTTCAACGGTTTTTTCAACGGGATGAATTTTTTTATCGAGATTTCTTTCTTTATATTTGCGTAATTGACGGGCAATCTTATCAGAAACTAAATCGATACTAGCGTATAAACTTTCACTATTTTCTTGGGCACGAATAATAGTACCGTTAGCATATACCGTTACCTCTGCTTTGTGCTTATTGCTAATACGAGCGTTACGTGCTACGGATAAATGTACATCCACTTTACCTGTTAAATTTTGGAAATGTTTAACTGCTTTTTCTACTTTTTCCTCAACATAATCATGGATAGATTCTGTGACTTCGATGTTGTTTCCTTGAATTAATAGTTTCATAATTTATACTCCGTTTTACGCTCAA
This sequence comes from Cyanobacteria bacterium T3Sed10_376R1m, assembly GCA_003566215.1. Lineage (GTDB taxonomy): Bacteria > Cyanobacteriota > Cyanobacteriia > Cyanobacteriales > Cyanobacteriaceae > Cyanobacterium. The sequence continues at coordinate 2,085 of PXEJ01000013.1, forward strand.
TAATCATATCTCAACATATATTTTGTTGGATATTTTAATCAGTTTTTTTTAATTTGTAAAAATTAAAATTAGTTAACTTTCTTATTATTTTTCAGCAAAAGTAAACTACTTTAAATCATAACAAGTAGAAGTTTAAAGTTATCAATCTCGTGGATGGTGATAAAATTTTATTTTTTTTCTATTCATTATGATTGGTTAATTGATATTTATTGATCTTTCCTCCTTTCTTTTTCATCATACTAATACCATAACACTTTTCTGTGTTAAAAAACACCTATTTTTAACTTATTTTTAGCTTTACTGATTTTATGTTAACTTTAATTACAAAACCTCTCAAAAATGATTTATTAAAGCTTGTTGAGCGTAGCCAATTTAAATAATTTAAAGAAATATTATTAACATTTATTAACATTTACCATGATCAAAAACAATAAAATTTTTATTGCCTTAATTACCCCCACCATTATAATTACCCAATCACAACTCACCCAAGCCCAAAACCAAACCTTGAAGGTAGTTTATCCTCCCAACAATCATCAAACCACAGCCTCCTCAATTTTTGTTATTGGTTCAACTTCAGCCAACTCAGCAGTTACAGTGAATGGTCAAAATATAGATACTTCTTCACAGGGTTTTTTTGCACCTAGTTTTCCCCTCAAGATGGGAAATAATACCCTTGTAATTCGTTCTCAAAATCAAGAAATAACCAAGGTTATCACGAGAACATCCAATGAGCCTAATCCCCAAGATTTAAGCACTTTAGCCCCCAATTTGCTTTATCCTAATGTTGATATTGCTCGGTTGCCCCATGAATTAGTTTGTTTTAGTGCGATCGCACCAACAGAAGCTGAAGTATTTGTCAGATTAAACCAAAAAACCTTAACCTTAGAACCTAGTAAAAATTCAGTCAATTTACCACCTAACTACGCAGTTTTAATCGATAATAACCAACCAGAAACCATAGAATCAAAATCATGGACTACCTTAGAAGGATGTGAAAAATTTGAACAGGAGCAAGTCAGCCACAAACCAATTTTTGTGATGAATCATCAAGGAAAAACCATCACCCAAAATAACTTAGGACAAATAAAAATCCTTTCTCCCCAAGCCTTAACCGTCGTTGAAATAACCGCAGAAAACGGGGTAACACGCACGGGGCCAAGTACCAACCACTCAAGACTAACTCCTTTACCCAAAGGCACTCAAG
>PXEJ01000354.1 GCA_003566215.1 Cyanobacteria bacterium T3Sed10_376R1m
AAATCTTTCATCAAACCAAATACCATAGGTAGCGAAAATATCACGACGGAAAGACATATTACAACCCCTAGCAGTAATAATTTTCTGAGCTTTAATCAAATAGACAAAATCCAAATGATACCAAGCCAACCCCGGATCACTCGCTTCGGGGGCTAAGACCTCCTTGAGTGTCGTAGAATAACCCTGAGAACCCTTTTGAGCGTCAGATTGTTTCATCCTATCTAAAACCCTTCCTGCCACTGCTCCAATCTTGTCATTGTCCAAATAATTTTGAACATGGGACAATATATAACCTTGAGGAAGTTGAACATCATCATCAATAAAAATAATAATTTCCCCTTGAGCATGGGTTACTCCGTAGTTTCTTGCCTTAGGTAAACTAGCCCAATCAACTTTAAACCATTTAATTCGTCCTTGATTTGCAGATGATTGTAAAAAAGATTCTACTGGTGTAGTATGCTGGGCAGTTTGATCTACAATAATGGTCTCAAAATGAGGATAATCTTGTTTTAAAACATCCTCAATACTATCAACTAATGCCTTTTCCCTTTTGTAAGTAGGAATAATGATGGAGACAAGGGGAAGATTCATGATTAAGTTTTAAGTCTTTTTTTTAGTGGAACAAATTTTTTATTTTTATTAAGGCGATAGCGACGATTTTTAGAAGTAATCTCTTGAATTTCTTTACTTTTTTCCTCTTTGTCAATGATTGTTAATTTCATTAAAACCCCCGCAAATAACCAATAATAAATTGCAACTGGATCCGCATCAAGGGGATACCAATAGGGCATATAACCAATTACTAAAAGGAAAACCCAAAAAGCACTACCGAAACTTTTCAGAACAGGATCTGTAAGTGATTGATATTGTTTAAAAGTATAAATGAGTAAATGAGTAATAAAAACCATAAAAGCCATTAAACCCAAATATCCAACCTCATAAACAACTTTGGGATGATATGTCTCTAAAAATGCCGTTGAACCAAAAGCACGGGCTGAATTTGTAGCCGCACCTAATCCAGAACCAAACAAAGGCCCCCCGTAAGAACTTCTACTTCGAGTAGCCCATCGCCATTGACCAATAATAAAATCTTGGGGAGGGCTTGCTTGCCATCTTCCGATTACACTATCAATTCTTTCTTGTACAATTTCGGGGTTGAGGGTAACAAAAACAAATCCCACGATCGCCATTCCTACGGCAATGGGAATAAAACGTTTTAATTTTACAATTTGCCCAGTTAAGACAAGCATAACTAGAATAAAAGCCGGGGCAGCAATTAGAGCGGCTCTTTGACCAGAAACCACGGAATTAATCAAAATTAAACCCATACCACTAAATCCAACTAATCGCCAGAATAAAGAGGTTTCAAAAAAGGCAACGGTAAAACAAATGGCACTATTAGCAATCAAAAACCAACCCCAATGCCAAGGAGATACAAATGTACCGGGTAAGCGAATTTGTCCTTGTTCTGGGGTATAAAGCAAAGACCCACCCACAAAACATTTATTTTCCAAACTAGCACGAAATAAACCAGCACCCTCTGTAATTTCGCTAGTAGCCTGACAGCGTCCAGTTCTCAAAAACATATATTGTATAAAGGCTAGGGTACAGCAAATAATTGCGAGGACAACGAGTACTCTTCCCAAATTTAAAAGGGTTTTTTTGTCTTCAATTAAGTAATAGGCACAAAAAGCTAGGGGTATATAGCCCAAGAAAACTTTAAGTCCTAGTAATCCTTGGAGAATAGGCTGTCCATTTCGACACACACCACCGATACCGACTTCACGGGTATATTCACAGGTAGGGGCAAATAGTTCCATCCGGACATTTACTAATAAAAAGACAATGAGACAAATAAAGAATAAAAAGCTCAGGGTAGGAATTAGTTGTTTAGCCACAAATATTGGTTTGTTTCTACGGCGACAATCTACCATTAGTGCTAGTAATGCCGGAAAATAAAAAATATCCTTAGCAATTTGGAAAATAATATTACCTTCAGCGAACCAATAAGTAACTGTGCCAGAAAAGGGCATATAAATTAAAAATACCCATAGGGATGCACGGGGATAAGTATAGGAGAGAATCATCGCCGCTACACCTAGCCCCCCGGCTACGGCGAATTTAAGTTCAAACAAAAGGAGTAGGACAATGGCTGTTAATAAACCTAAAGCAATAGAGGCACTCCAAGAGACGATTAGTTTTTGCCTTGCTTTTTTAGCTTCTCGTTTTATTGCTAGTTTTTCTTTGGGACTTAAGGGGGGGGTTTTGACTTCCCCTGATTTTGTCTTTTTTCGGCGAGAATTTCTAGCTTTTAAACTGGTCATTGATTTTCCCTATAGGTTTTTTTGAAAGATTAGAAAAAAATTTGGAGTGTTCAATCTTTTTAGTTGATTTATTTATTTTATCTAAAAATGTGAGCAAAAGACTCCCGTTTAATTTCTCAATAAAAAGAATACCCACAGAAATAAACGGGGAGATGTAAGCAAACCAACAAAAAATCGAGCGACAGCAAGTCCTTAATTTTCAGGGATTTTAAGGGAACGGATAAATTCTCTTACTACATCTGTTTTTGTTCTACCCGTCTTTTTTGCATATTTAATAAGTAATTTCATTTCAGACTCTTCGACTCTAACACTCAATTGGACTTTTGCCATTTTGTATATTAATATGATATACTATATTTAATGCTAGTTTAACAAAAAAACGATGATACTTGCATATAAGTACAAACTTAATCCGAGCAATTCACAAAAAGCCACAATGACTAAATGGCTTGATATGCTCCGTGCAAATTACAATTTTTGCTTAAGGGATAGGATAGATAGCTATGAGCAAGTTAAACAGCCTAAAATGGGTAATTACTGCGATATTAAAACTAAAGCAGAATGTTGTCCTTTGACATCATCGGTATCTAAAAATTCTCAATTAGGTCATCCATTCAAAGCTAATGGCAAAATGAGAAGTCCTTTTGAAATGCAGTCAAGTGAACTACCAGAACTAAAGAAAGTTAGACCATGGTATAAAGGGATAAATTCTACTGTTTTACAACAAAATTTAAGACGATTAGACACGGCTTTTAAGAACTTTTTTAAAGGTAGAGGATACCCTAAATTTAAAACTAAACAAAGGTTTAAAAGTTTTAATTACTCACCTAATCAAGTAAAGTTAAACGGTAATAAAATATATTTACCTTCTATTGGTTGGATGCGTTTTTTTGAGTCTCGCAAAATACCCGAAGGTTTTAGTTTACGTTCAGTAACGGTAAGACAAAAAGCCGATGGTTGGTATGTA
>PXEJ01000219.1 GCA_003566215.1 Cyanobacteria bacterium T3Sed10_376R1m
ATGGCAGAAAAAACAATAACCAAACCAAACATCCACACAGAGGACGATCGCACTGGGATGAGTCCAATGACCCTAAAACAAGCGTTTTTGGACAACCTTTTTTATATCCAAGGCATCAATAGAGATAAAGCTTCAAAATATGATTACTATGTAGCCTTAGCCTACACCATTAGGGATAGAATTTTGAAAAGGTTTCTCAAAACCACAGAAACCTATCGCAATGACAACACAAAATTAGTTTGTTATCTAAGCGCAGAGTTTTTGATGGGCAGACATTTAGGTAACAACCTCGTTAACCTTGACATCTATAAAGAAGTAGAACAAGTAATCGAGGAATTAGGCTTAGACTTGGATGAATTATTAGAAGAAGAACCCGATCCGGGTTTAGGAAATGGTGGTTTAGGAAGACTCGCCGCCTGTTTCCTTGATTCTTTAGCTAGTTTGGAAATCCCTGCCATTGGTTATGGTATTCGCTACGAATTTGGGATTTTTTATCAACTCATTAGGGATGGTTGGCAAGCAGAAATTCCCGATAACTGGTTAAGATTTGGCAACCCTTGGGAAATTCCTCGTCCTAACGAAACCATCCCCGTTAAATTAGGGGGTTATACCCAACCCTACTGTGATTCTAAGGGCAATTGTCGGGTGTCATGGATACCCGATCGCACGGTTCTTGCTATCCCCCACGATACCCCCGTACCCGGGTTTAAAACCAATACCGTGAACCCTTTGAGGTTATGGAAAGCAGAGGCTAGTGAAGAGTTTAACTTTGAAGCCTTCAACGCAGGTAATTATGACCGTGCCGTAGAAGAAAAAATCAACTCCGAAACTATCTCAAAAGTCTTATACCCCAACGATAACACCCCCGCAGGAAGAGAGTTAAGACTAGCTCAACAATACTTCTTTGTCTCTGCATCCCTCCAAGACTTGGTGAAAAGGCATCTCACCATCAATGAAAATTTGGATAATTTCCATGAAAAAATAGCCATTCAGCTTAATGATACCCACCCTGCGATCGCAGTTGCTGAACTGATGCGCCTATTTATGGATGAACACGCCATGGATTGGGATAGATCATGGTACATCACCCAAAAAACCCTTGCTTACACCAACCATACCCTCTTACCTGAAGCGTTAGAAAAATGGTCAGTGAGTTTATTTAAAAAACTCTTACCCCGTCACCTAGAAATCATCTTTGAAATAAACCACCGTTTCCTCGAAGATGTTCGTACTTGGTATCCCGACAGAGAAGACTTATTAGAGCAAGTCTCCCTCATTCAAGAAGGTTCAGAACAAAAAGTGCGTATGGCACACCTAGCCTGTGTGGGAAGCCACGCCATTAACGGAGTTGCGGCTTTGCATACTGAACTACTAAAACAAGAAACCCTGAATGCTTTTGCCTTTCTTTGGCCAGAAAAATTCTATAACAAAACCAATGGAGTTACCCCTCGTCGTTGGATTTTGCTTAGTAACCCCACCCTTTCCAAATTAGTTACCGAAAAAGTGGGTGACGGTTGGTTAAAAGACTTAAGTATGATGCGCGGTTTAGAAAAATATATTGATGATGAGGCATTTTGTGAACGGTGGCGAGCCATCAAGAAAGCTAATAAACAAAGATTAGCTGAGTATATTTTTAAGAAAAACGGTATTGAGATTAATGTTGATTCTATTTTTGATGTCCAAGTAAAACGGATTCATGAATATAAACGTCAACATTTAGCGGTATTAAATATTATCGCTCTCTATAACCAAATGAAGGAAAATCCTGATGTACATATTACTCCTAGAACCTTTATTTTTGGTGGAAAATCAGCTCCGGGTTACTTCATGGCGAAGTTAGTTATCAAGTTAATCAATAGTGTAGCTGAGGTGGTTAATAAAGATCCAGATGTACGGGGACGGATTAAAGTGGTATTTTTAGCTAACTTTAACGTTTCTTTGGGTCAAAGAATTTACCCTGCGGCTAATTTATCTGAACAAATTTCCACCGCTGGAAAAGAGGCATCGGGTACTGGTAATATGAAATTTGCCATGAATGGTGCTTTAACTATCGGTACTTTGGATGGTGCAAATATCGAAATTCGTGAAGAAGCTGGACAAGAAAACTTCTTCTTGTTTGGATTGACGGCTCAGGAAGTGGCTGAATATAAAGCGAATGGCTACAATCCTATGGATTATTACAATAATAATCCTGAGTTGGCTCTAGTGATTGATCGTATTCGTGACGGTTATTTTAGTCATGGGGACAAAAATTTGTTTAAACCCATCGTTGATTCTCTACTTTATGATGATCAGTATATGTTGTTAGCAGACTTTGCTTCCTATGCTGAGTGTCAAAAAGAAGTAGCCCAAGCCTACGAGGATGAAGATAAGTGGACGAGAATGTCTATTCTCAATAGCGCCCGTATGGCTAAGTTTTCGAGCGATCGCACTATCAGTGAATATTGCAAGGAAATCTGGGATGTTGAACCTCTTACCATCGAATTAGATCAATAAAATAGAATTTTCTTAATTCCCCTTAAAGGGGGATTAAGGGGATGTGGTATTATCAGAACTCGGAGAGGATCGCTATAATGTAATTTTACCGATGAAAAACATTAGCCTTCACCCTGACACTATCAACGAAGTTAAAGAAAAAGTTGATCTAGTTGAGGTGGTATCTGACTATGTAGTATTACAAAAAAAGGGGCACGAATTTTCTGGGTTATGCCCCTTTCATGATGAAAAAAGCCCTAGTTTTAGTGTCAATCCATCTAAACAAGTTTACTATTGTTTTGGTTGTGGTGCTGGGGGAGGAGCAATCAAGTTTTTGATGGAGATAGGCAAACAATCTTTTAAGGAAGTAGTTTTAAATTTAGCCCATCGTTACCAAATTCCGATCAAAAGTTTAGCTCCTGAGCAACAAGAAGAAATAAAAAGACAGGTTTCTTTAAGGGAACAATTATACGAGATTCTAGCTGTTGCTAATAGTTTTTATGAACATAGCTTACAACAAAAAGAAGGTAGTGAAGCCCTTGTCTATCTAAAGGAAAAAAGACAGTTAACAGATCATTTTATTCAAGAATTTAAGTTGGGTTATGCCCCTGATAATTGGGAAACTCTATATCATTATCTGGTAGAAATAAAACATTATCCTGTTAGTTTGGTAGAAAAAGCTGGATTAATTAAAAAGAGAAAACAAGGAGAGGGATATATTGATTATTTTCGCCATCGTTTAATGATTCCGATTATGGACAAAGAAGGTCGTATCATTGCTTTTGGGGCTCGTAGTTTGGATGGTAATGAACCAA
>PXEJ01000390.1 GCA_003566215.1 Cyanobacteria bacterium T3Sed10_376R1m
AATTAGATCAGAGTCAGCCTGAAGGGGTACGCCAATAACACGGTAATAATCTAAAGGAATTTGCACGGTTAACCTAGAAAGATTGTAGGAATATGATTATCACTTATTAAAAACCATAAAGGGTATCTAGTGACAAGAAAATTTTAACTTACATTTCGTATTATCGCTCGATTTAACTCAAGTGTTTATTTTTTTAACTAATTGTGTAAGACTTAGAAAAATATTAATCCCAAACTCCTAATTGATTGCTAATTTAGCAAGGATATTTGATAATTAGATTAAATAAGTATAGTAAAAAGAAATGGCAGAAGAAAGAACCCTACCTAAATTTGATCATTCTACCGTTAAGATCAGTAAAGAAGAAAGTTTAATTTATTACGAAGATATGGTGTTGGGGCGCTTATTCGAGGATAAGTGTGCCGAAATGTACTATAGAGGCAGAATGTTTGGTTTTGTTCACCTCTACAACGGACAAGAGGCTGTTTCTAGTGGCATTGTTAAATCCTTGCGTCCTGACCAAGACTATGTTTGTAGTACCTACCGTGACCATGTTCATGCCCTCAGTAGCAATGTCCCAGCTAAAGAAGTAATGGCAGAATTATTTGGTAAGTCCACTGGATGCTCTAAAGGGCGTGGTGGTTCGATGCACATGTTTTCCCAAGCCCATAAACTTTTAGGAGGTTATGCTTTTGTTGCCGAAGGTATTCCCGTAGCCACTGGGGCAGCTTATCAGAGTATGTACCGCCGTAAGGCATTGGGTGATGAAAATTTTGATCAAGTTACCGTTTGTTTTTTTGGGGATGGTGCTAGTAATAATGGTCAATTTTTTGAATGTCTTAATATGGCGGCGTTATGGAAATTGCCAATTATTTATGTGGTAGAGAACAATAAATGGGCTATCGGTATGGCACACGATCGCGCTACATCCCAACCCGAAATCTATAAAAAAGCCAGTGTTTTTAACATGGAAGGTTATGAAGTGGATGGAATGGATGTCCTTGCTGTCCGTGACGTGGCTCAAAAGGCGATCGCAAGGGCAAGGGCAGGGGAAGGACCAACCCTCATTGAAGCTCTTACCTATCGTTTCCGTGGTCACTCCCTAGCCGATCCTGACGAATTAAGGGATGCCAAAGAAAAGGAATTTTGGAACGCTAGAGATCCTATCAAAAAATTTGCCACTTATCTAACTGAGAACAAGATTGTATCTCAATCAGAATTAGATGCGATCGACAAAAAAGTAACCGCCAACATCGAAGAGGCGGTCAAATTTGCCGAAGAAAGTCCCGAACCTGACCCTAGTGAGCTTTATGACTATATTTTTGCTTAATATTACTTAAGTTTGGTATAACAATCTAGGCTAGGGAATTGGAAAGGAGCAATCCTTGTGGGAAAAAAGGGAAGTTATCTCAATGTCAAGTTCCCATGTCTCCCCTCATAAGGGAGATACTCTTACAGCAGAGGGGCGTGAGGGATTGAGAAATACCAGTCTTTTCGATACCCTCCCTCGACATTGTTATTAATGGCTAATAGTCCAAAAAGGGAAAGTTTGACTAGGATTAATCGCCACACCATCAATGGTATTTTGAGCAAAAGCATATTCTTTTGTTTGCCAAATGGGAATATAAGGAACTTCTTGAGCCATAATTGTTTGAATTTGTGCAAAAGCAACAGTACGAGCATCACTATCACTACTTTCTCTAGCTTGACTGATTAGCTCATTTACCCTCTCACTATAGAAAAAAGAACCTTGATTTTGAGCTCCCCCTTCAATACACCCTTGGGATTCGTTACCATTAGCACAGCTAAGGAAAGGATGAACATAATTGTCAGGATCTAGAAAATCTGGATACCAGTCACCTAAAAAAGTTTGATAAGTACCTTGGCTAAGATTACTAAAAGCAGTAGCACTTTCTACCCCTTGAGGCTCAAACTTGATTAATCCATCTAATTGTTGAGCTGCGATCGCACTTAAGGTACTAGCCACACCGCTACGGGGGCGAGAGGTAGAAGGATACCAAATTTCAATTACCGCAGGATTTTGAGCCGTAAAACCAGCACCAGTTAACAATTCCTTCGCCAACTCAATGTTATTGTCGGGGTATTTTTCTTGAAAAATAGGAGTTGAAACCGTAAAAGCGTTGGGAATCATACTATAAAGTGGTTCGGATAAACCCTGTGTAACCCTTTCCATAATTAACTCTCGGTTCATTATAGATGCGATCGCCTGTCGCACTTCCAACTTGTCTAAAGGGGGTTGATTGCGATTTAAAGACATATAAGAAATAACCGTACCCTGCCCCTCCATTTTTTTAAAACTCCCTTCACCAGCCCCATCCAACAAACTCAAAGTTTGTTCAGGAGCAAAAGATTGATAGGCAACATCTATAGCCCCAGTCAAAAAGCTGTTATAAAGGTTTGCCGAATTACCGGCATAAATTTGAATATCAACCCCCTCATTAGCAGGTTTTTCACCCCAATAATCCTCAAACACATCCAAAGTTATCGAATCACTATAAAAAGCAGTTAATTTATATGGTCCAGTGCCCACTAGCTCATTAGGCTTAAACTCTCCTTGTCCAATACTATAGCCATCAGGAGAAACCGCACAAGCCCCGGGGAAAGCTAATAGAGCAGGGAATGCAGAAAAAGGTTGTTTGAGAGTAATTTGTAACTCATGCTCTCCCGTAGCAGTAATTTCCTCAATAATATCCGTCAATAAAAAAGAAGGCTTCCCCCCATTTTCCATAAATCTTCTCAAAGAAAAAGCCATAGCTTCAGCATTGAAGTCCTCTCCATCATGAAATTTAACCCCTTCTCGAAGAGGGATTGTATAAACTAATCCATCCTCTCTTACCTCTGGCATTTCCGTTGCCAAAAGAGGCACTAAATCCGTTGTACCTAACTTATAGGTGTACAGACTTTCCCCCACATTGTAAATAAGATTCATTCCCGCTAAATCATAACTGTCCGCAGGATCTAACGTTCTAGCTTTTAGGGTGGTACCGAAACTAATTCTTCCATTATCATCTCGAACAGATGAACCAGTAGTTTGCTCAATAGAATCACCATTACAAGCAACAACCAACCCACAACAAATAATTCCTAGAATAATATATTTGAATTTCGTCAATAAATTTTTAATCATAGTAAAAAGTAAAAAACATTTGTTAGAGGAAAAAAAAAGCCCCTATTTGGGGCGATTTTAACTTAAATTATTATTGATTATCAAACTATTATTAGTCACGGCTATTAATAGCAATAAGTAATCTAAGAATAAAAA
>PXEJ01000038.1 GCA_003566215.1 Cyanobacteria bacterium T3Sed10_376R1m
CATTCTACATCAACCAACGTTGGTTAGGGGGAATGTTAACTAACTGGGAAACCATCAAATCCCGTGTTGCTCACCTCAAAGAATTAGAAGAACTTGAAGAAAGTGGTGCTTTAGACAGAAGACCCAAAAAAGAAGCTTCCGTACTACGTAGAGAACTAACCAAGTTACAAAAATATCTCGGTGGTATCAAAGACATGAACAGAGTTCCTGATCTTGTTATCATTGTAGATATTCGCAGAGAACACAACGCCATCAAAGAATGTCAAAAACTTAACTTACCAGTAGTGTCCATGTTGGATACCAACTGTAACCCTGAAGTAGTTGATTTGCCTATTCCTGCTAACGATGACGCTATTCGCTCCATTAAACTAATCATTGGTAAACTCGCTGATGCTATTTATGAAGGGCGTTATGGTAAAGCCGTAGAAGAAGGAACTGTCGATGAGTTTTTAAGCTCTGTAACAACCATTGAAGCATCTGATGAAGTTGAGGATGCTGAAGCTAACTATGATGATGATTATGGCGACACCGAAGAATCTGATGGTGAAGAAGAATAATCTCCAACCATTAACAGTGTAATCTTTTGCTTACTGTGGACTTGCCCATAATCAACCTACAGTAAGTAAGACTTATTTACAATTTGCTCAGTATTGTTTGCAAAACAATCCCCTTTCTAGAAAAATTCAAGACATGGGGCTCGATTCATGTAATGATTATTGAAGATAATTCTAAGATTTAAAAATAATAAAGTAATTAGTTATGGCAGAAATATCAGCAAAATTAGTAAAAGAACTTAGAGATAAGACTAATGCAGGGATGATGGACTGCAAAAAAGCCCTCAAAGAAACTGATGGCGACATGGCCAAAGCCGCTGAGTGGTTGCGTCAAAAGGGTATTACCTCCGCCGAGAAAAAAGCCGGTAGGGTTGCCGCTGAAGGTATTGTCGAAAGCTATATCCACACTGGTGGGCGTATTGGGGTAATTGTAGAGGTAAACTGCGAAACTGACTTCGTAGCCAGAAGGGAGGATTTTCAAGGTCTTGCTAAAAATATTGCTATGCAAATCGCCGCTTGTCCTAATGTGGAGTATGTCAAAATCTCTGATATTCCCCAAGACATTGTTGAAAAAGAAAAAAGTATTGAAATGGGCCGTGATGATTTAGGTAATAAGCCTGACAACATCAAAGAAAAAATTGTTGAGGGCAGAATCCAAAAACGTTTAGGGGAGATGTGTTTACTCTCTCAGCCTTACGTTAGAGATCAAGGTATTACTGTAGAAGAATTGATTACCCAACAAGTTGCTAAAATTGGTGAAAATATCCAAGTTCGTCGTTTTTCTCGCTTTATCTTAGGAGAAGGCATTGAGAAGGAAGAAACTGATTTCGCAGCTGAAGTTGCGGCTCAAACTGGCGGTGCTTTATAGGTTTAGGTTTTCTCTATTATTGAACAGGGAAAATGATTGATTCTTGCTTCCCCCTGCTTTTATAGGGGGAAATTGAAGTATATTTTTCTAATTAAGAAATAATAATTTTTTTCTTGATGATAAAAAATGTTTGTCTTCTATGTATTTTGATCAAAGTGTGTAAAACAGAGTGTCGGGAAAATGCCTAAGTCAATCAAACAGTTAAGAAGTGATTTGACAGTTTTAGATACGGAAATTAAGCTACTGGCGACTGAGTTATATGAGTGTTATGGAAGTTATATTATAGATTTGAATAATGTTTTGGCTAAACAGTTAATTTTAGCTTGTTATCAAGTCTGCACTCAGCAATATCCTGATAATTTTTTGGCTTTAAGTTATCAGCAGAAAACTGATTTACAAGATAGTTTTAAGAGTTTAAGTAAAAAGTTTTTGCAGAAGTTATCTAATTATTTAACAGAAGTTGATCTTCCCCAAGAGAATTTGTTTAATAATTTTCCTTTAAGTCTAAGTGGTGTTGAGCCTTTATTTGATGAAGATAATGAAGAGGAAGAACAATATAGTGTCATAGAAAATATAGAGGATTTAGGTGGTAATAGTTTAGTGAAGGTAAACTCAGTTTATGATGGTTTGGATCCTCGGGAAGTAATTCGTTTTTTTGGAGAAGTTGAAGAGTCTATTCGAGATAGTTTAACTGATATTTCTGTGGAGGTTAATAATGTATTGGGTGAATATAATATTTTGCCGAGTCAAGTTCCTGCTAAGATTTTAGAAATGGCACTACAGGCGAAAGACAGTTCTACTGGTAGTTCTCACTCTCCTAATTTGCTTAGTTTGATGGTAGAAAAAGAGGATGTTTCTAACCAAGAAATTAAGGATATAACTTCTATTGTTGCTTTATGTTTAAGGTTAGGAGAAATTGAGTTTAGTGAGCCTAATTTGAGTGGCGATCGCCGTAATATTATTGTCCTACTCGATAAATTAATTAGTGTAAAAAAAAGATTTGAACGTACTAAGAATCAATTTGTTATTGCATCTGCGGAAGCTCAATGGCGTAGTTGTTGGAGTGATGATGAGTGATTAAGAATAAAGATTTTTTTTAGTTGTTAATTAAGTTGATTAATATATTTAATACTGTACCAATGAAAGAGGAAAAAAATAAACAAATAATCATTCCTAATTTAATTGTGGGCTTAGGAAATCCTGAGTCAAAATATGACAAAACTAGGCACAATGTTGGATTTGAAATTGTCGATTATTTAGCGGATAAATGGGGTTTTAGTTGGCAAAAAAATAATAAATTTAATGGTCTATTTTGTGAAGGAATCGCTCCCCATCGTCAAAAAGTTCGTCTTTTAAAACCTCTTACTTATATGAATAATTCTGGTCAGTCGGTGAGGGCAGTGTTAGATTGGTACAAATTAACGCCCAATTCTTTGTTAATAATCTATGATGATATGGATTTGCCTTTGGGTAAGTTAAGAATGCGCCTTTCTGGTTCGGCGGGGGGGCATAATGGGATGAAATCAATTATTAGTCATCTGGGGGATCAAAAATTTCCCCGTTGTCGTATTGGTATTGGTAAATCTGAGGGAAAAAAAGCAACGGTGGGTCATGTTTTAGGAAAGTTTTCGGCTGATGAGATGCCTATTATTAATGATTTAATGAGTGTTACTTTAAGTGCGATCGAACTTAGTCTCAAAGATGGCATTGAAAAAAGTATGAGCCTCTATAATAACTGATCCCAAATCCAAATCTCACAATATACTAATGATTATGAAAATAATGATCAAAGCTGAGGGTTTGTAGGTACCTACATTGACTTTAAGTACACTTTAGTAAAAAGAATACTCCAATGTC
>PXEJ01000362.1 GCA_003566215.1 Cyanobacteria bacterium T3Sed10_376R1m
CGCAGCACCTCAATTCCATCCATACCGGGAAGCATCACGTCCAGAATGATCACGTCGGGCCGGAACGACTGTACCGCCGACAGCACGCTGTCGCCGTCGGTCACCGCCTGCACCTCGTATGACTCAGCCTCGAGGTAGGCCTTGAGTGTCTTGACTATGCCCGGTTCGTCGTCTACTACAAGCACCCGGGCTGCTTTGCTGCTCATTGCTTTCTCCTACACCGCATACAGATACCATAATACGTGGGAACGAATCCGACCATCAGAGTCGCAGATCGGTAATGCAGGTGGGGCTCCCATCAAAGGTTTCGATTGGTCGTTCTACCGACATCCCCCGAGCCTCAAAGCGGATCCTAAACCGCTGATCCCGAGGCAACCACAGCTCGACGAAACCGTTCTCCAACGACTGGGCGGAGGTCTGCAGGAAGATTCGGTCGTGTTCGTCGTACACCGTAACCTCTACCGGCTCGTTCCGTAGCTCGCCCTGGCAACCGGACATTGTATGTACGGTGCACGGATGAGTGTTGACCACGTAGGGCGCTGCCGCAACCATCATCGTGTCCTCAGGCATTGGGACATCAACGATTGACTGATCCGGAAACATAAACCTGATCTTTTCTGACGTGACGTAGGTTGTCACCGCAGGAAACCGGGTTTTCCAGTTGTTGGCAAGAGCGAGCGCCCGGTAGGGATCGTTGATCGGTACAACACTGGCCGAAGGTACGGAGCTGCTTCTTCCCGCACCGCGTTCTGCGGGACGACTGCTTTCCGGCTGGCCGCCGACCAGCATCACTCGTGGAGTAGGCCGATTCTCAGTCGCTTCACTCACTTGCAACTGCCATAGCTCGCGCCCCTGGTTTGTGTCCACTTCGGATATCGTCCCGTCGGACGCATTGGGTGCAAATATCGACTGTGCCGAGAGGTCTGTCCCAGTGACGCCTGCCAGTGCTAACATCATCAGAACTGCTGGGAGCGTTCCATTCCCGACCCTTTTGTTACCAAAACATCTCCACCATTGCATCATTTCAATTGCTCCTGTATCACCACGGTTTATTGTATTGCGACGGAAAACGCCGGATTTCCGACGGTCGACATCTCGGTGATTGGGTGTATGATAGCGGCGGAAGATGAAAGCAGTTTGACCGGTATATTACGAAATGATTACAGTACCGGAAGGAGGTGTCGGGATATGCACCGGCACCACCGAATTCTTCCGTTCCCAATTCAGGCCCGCGTCGACGGAGTATCAGTACCGCGAGCGCCCTCGTAGAGACCAGATGAGTAGAAAAAGCAGGTAGTTCAGCATAGATTCGTACATCTGCACTGGATGCAGCATTCGAGTTCCGACCGAAACTGCTCACCCAACCCACCCTGAGCAAATACGAATGCGTAGTACAGCCGCGCGCCAACCATTGCTGAAAGCAATGCGACCAGGGCGGTGTTATCGACTACTTCTCCGGGAATTCCCTTGCGGCGCGCCTCATGCCTAGATCGTCCATTCAAACGCACGGTCGGGGCGCCCCGATGGTCAACCAGCCGTAGCGGAGGTGTGAATCTTCCCTGTCACCCTTCCATTCAATATCAGAGAGGGGCAGCTGTTCACCGTTTAGGCACAGCTCCGCTGATTGCTTAAGTCGGGCGGCCACCTCAATTCCGGTGCTGAGGGGTCTTGGGTGAGCCCAAGGTACACGAGCAGTTTGGCAGTCGCATGACACGAGCATTACGATTTCATTACGGAGCGGAACAGCGCCATCTGCGCTACTGCTACCCAGCCAATCCGGTAGCTTCCAAGAGTGAAATTGCTTTCATGCTGTGATGTCGACTTCACTAACCCTCAACGGTCAGGAAGGTCATCATCCCGGCCTCCATGTGCTCAGGAATGTGACAATGCAGCATCCAGCGGCCAGGTTCCTGCACCTCTACCAGGATGTCGACGGTGCTACCGGCGCGAACAAGCACCGTATCCTTCCACGCGAAGTTGTCGTTCTCGCGGCCGTCCTCGCTGAGCACAACAAAGCGTTGTCCGTGGAGGTGGATTGGATGGTGCATTGGGTGCGGCGAGTGGTCGCTGTTTACGAGGCGAATCAGAACGTGGCTTCCCGGCTCGGCAGAAAGACGAATATTGCCGTTTTCCTGGTTCTGATTCGGCTCACGGAAAAACCAGCGCGTGTTGCGGCTTGTACTCATGGCATTCATCATTGGCATATCGTCGTACCATTCAATTCCGTCAAAGGTGCTGCGGCCTTCACTACGTCCCATGTGCGGAGCGCCGTGACCCATATGACCGCCACCGGTTCCACCCCCGTGCATTCCACCATGATTCATGCCACCGTGGTTCATCATGCCCATGTCTACATCGAACTCGAGTACTGCGTCGGGATGCCGACTGCGAGCCTGGCGGATAACCGCCTGATCTATGACGTTGTGCTCTCGAAGCTGGTCAAACGTATCAGCGGTGCGCGAACTATCTGCAGGGCCTTCCACCTGAACAGAGCCTAATACCCGCTCACCCGCTGGTGTCCTGTCAAGGATTGTATACTCGCCAGCCTGTGGAAACTGGATGTCTACGGTGTAGCGTTCGGCGGGAGCTATCAGTACTCCGTTGATCATGCGTTGCCGAGAGACCGGGCCAAGGTCGGTACCGACGAGTTTCATCCGGGCTCCATCAACAACGATGTTGTACGGCCGTGCGCTTGCGACGTTGAGCAGGTGTAGACGTAGGGTTTCGCCAACCCGCGCCTGGTAGCTGACTCGTGAGCTGCCATTGACGGTGACAACGTTGCCAAACCTGCCCATAAGGGCATGAGTCACGGCATCGTCCCTACCGAACGGCGCTACCTGCCTTCTTTGCAGGAGAGTGTCGTTGATAATCAACACCTCTTCGCGGAGTTCCTCCGCACCATTTGGGTCATCCTCGACGATGATCACACCGTACAAACCCATGTCTTGCTGCCGGTCCTCTCGAACGTGGGGATGGTACCAAAACACTCCGGCATCACGAAAATGCAGCTGGTAGATGAAGGTCTCGCCGGGTTCTACCGGTTCCTGTGAGATTCCGGGAACGCCGTCATTGCGGATATCGTGGCGCAGTCCGTGCCAGTGAACGGTGGTCGGTTCGGGAAGGTTGTTGGTGAACGGCACATGCACCGTCGCACCGCGACGAACGCGGAGAATTGGGCCGGGAATTGACTCGTTGTATCCGTAGCCGGGATGCTCGGTTTCCAGGAGAGGGCGGGGAAGCTCTCCGGCGGTCAGGGGGAACCGGTCGCCGTCGTTCA
>PXEJ01000318.1 GCA_003566215.1 Cyanobacteria bacterium T3Sed10_376R1m
TTCATAACATAAAGCCTCCAATTCTACAGTGGTGGTTTTTTGCCAAATTAAGGCCGCTTCCTCCCATTTATTTTGCTGTTGAAGTGCGATCGCAACATAGCCCCAACACTCTAAATCACGCCACAAAGTCTCTGCTACACTCCATTTATTCCCATTCTGAAAACAAAAAGCCGCCCTTTCCATATTTCCCTGCTTTTGCCAAACCTCCCCAGCCAAATCCCACTGTTGCTGATTCTCATAAGAAATCCCCAAATCTTCCCATCTTTCCAACTCCAACCAACATTTTTGAGCCTCTGACCACTTTTGAGCCTTTTCCCAACAAACCGCCGCCTTTTCCACATTCCCTTGTTTTTGCCAACAATTACCAGCTTTTTCCCACTGTTTTAACTCCTCCCAAATCAACGCCACTCGATCCAATTTCCCTAGCTTAGTCCACATTTGAATCAATGTCTTAAACTGTCCAGTTTCTTGGTAATATTGATGCGCCAAATCGTAATACTTAATTGCTTGTTGAGAAAGATTTTTTTCTCGGCATTTATCCCCAGCCAATTCCCATTTATCATTAGCTTCTAAACAACGCAACTTTCCAGCAAAATCATCTCCCTTTTCATAACAAAAATGTGCCAATGTATAACTTTTAATCTTCTCAAAATACAACCCCCGTTGACTCCAATCCTCTTTTTTAGAACTAGCCCACTTAGCTTCCCAGAGTTTTTTATCAACCTCATTCCAACAGCGAATAGCCTCATCAAAAATTAATAATTTATTCCAAATATCCCCCGCCTTACCCCAATTTCCTTGCACCTCTTCTAACAAAGCCTCAACCTTTGCCGCCCCCAATATGTCATTAGATTGAAAATAAAGTTGACTCGCAATCTTATAAGCCTTACTATTTCCTTGATTTAAATAATTATTGGTAATATTCGCTATTTTATCCTCATCATTTTCAGCAAAAAAATTATCCAACTCAGTAGGATAACCAATCTCTACTAAATCACTAATACCAGATAAATTCCAAAAATCATTAACATCATGATCATAAAAATAAACTCTATATTTAGCAGTTTTAATACAGCTATATAATAAATCATACTGCTGAGCAAGAAGATTTCCTCGAGGATTAATTAAATCAGGTAAATGCTTAAAAAATTGCCAAACTAAAACCTCATCAAATTCTAAACCTTCAATTTCATCAATTGTCAAAACCCTTTCACAATCACGACGAAAGGAATTAATAACCTTTTCCCTTTCTTTTTCAGTTGGAACAATAATAGCATTACCACTACCCAAACTATAGTCCTTATCTAAAATTTCTTCCTCCAAACCAGCAATAATTAAAGGTTTTTTTTGCGAAGTTATGTAAGAAAATTGAGGAGCAATAACTGCATCCCCTTGATTATTAATAACTGCTAAATTAACCAAAGAATTTGTCAATTTAACAACCTTATCGCTAAAAACAAAATTGTAATTTAATTGCTTAGGTTCGATCGCACGACGAATAGTTGTCCATTGAGGAGATTTTAAATATTCTTCTACCGCTATCTTTTTCACCCGCCCCCAATTAAATCCCTTATTCGTAACAATAGAGTCATCCTCTCCCATTAAAAATAACTGTGGAGTATAATTTTCTCGATTATCTACCTTTAATAATTTAAAAACTAACTGGATTTCTAATTCAGTTAAACTGTGAACATCATCTACATAAATAACATTAAAATTGCCCTGATAATCCTCAGCTAATTTTTGATAAGTATGATGAATTAAATCTAATTGATCCCAAAAATTATACTCTTCTAACCAACTTTGGTATTCTGTTGCCAAATCATAAATATGTTTAAAATCAATACCAATTGGTAATAAACTTTGACCCTTAAAAGTTAAATATTCATTAAAACTAATTAAATTATTATCCTTTCCTAAAGACTTATTTGAACCCTTAATAATTTGCCTAATTTCTTTCCAAAGCAAACCATGATTCACCGATAATATCTTTTTTTGTTTACAAAATTTTTCAATAAATTTATACTCAGTAATTTGACGTTGTGCCAAAAATTGATTATGCCCATTAAACTGATATTGATCTCCAAAAGACTTAATAAAAGATTTATAATCTTGAATCTTTAAATTACTAATATCACCCTTAGTTACATCATGAATAGATTGTTCAGCAACTGTTTTAGTATGTGGATTAGCTGTTAAATATAAAATTTTTGCATTATTATTTTCTTGATAATCATAAGTATGTTTTAAAGCTGAATAAAGACCCGTTATAGTTTTTCCTGTACCTTTATTTCCAGTCAATAAAATAGGTAAGTTTGAATTATTGCTAATGATGTTAAACTGCTCTGGAGATAAAATAACCTCCGTTTCTTTGGAATTAAAATATTTCAGAGAATAACTATGTAAATCATTACTTTTCTGTTGAAAATATACTTCTTTATTTTTATTTAAATCATTATTTTTAATACACTTATTCAATATATTTGTAAATAAATCAGATTCATTATTAAAGTTCAAATTAATAATATTATCATGATTTAATTCATCATTTATTAAATTAATATTTTGAGAAAAAAAAGCAAATATTTTAATAGTTAACTGTTGAGATAATATAGCACCAAGAACATAATGAGAAGAGCCATAACTAATACTAATAATAGTTTTTTGATTATTTTCTGATGATTTTTTGAAAATCTCTGAAGTAATATTAGTTGTGATAATTTCCTTAATTTTACCAACAAAATAATTACACTCTTGATGAGTTAAGCTATTTAACTGATTCAAAAGGGAAGAGGAGAAAATTATTTTCATGGGGCAACTACTCATTATATATATTTATATGCCTAGATCTTGATGAAGCAGAAAATTATTGCTAGATAATATATTAATATAATATTTGCGATAGCTTCTTATGATCTAAAAAACCTTAATTATTCGGTATTGCTGAATTTAGATATGATTGTTAGTTTAGGTGGGGAATGATTCGACTACGCTCATCAACCATGGGGAATGGTAATAATATTTAAAATCTTGAATATTTATCATAATTTAATAATATTTCATACCATGATTAAGAAACGCCAATTATTCATTTGCGGATATATCAAGAAATAATTGATAATAAAAAAAGTAAATGTTGAGAAATGTAAAGAAATGGCAGATCAGTTAATTCGAGCAACCGCCGCCGATGGTGGCATTCGAGCAATAGGGGTTATTACCACTAAAACCGTGGAAGTAGCAAGACAAAGACATAAACTATCCTATGTAGCAA
>PXEJ01000370.1 GCA_003566215.1 Cyanobacteria bacterium T3Sed10_376R1m
CTCGATAGTTGAAATCCGCTCCCATGGGATTGGTTTTGCGATCGTGCTGACTTAAAATGTCGAGGTTGAGTGCCTTAGGCCACCATTCCATCTTCGACATACTGTTTGTAGTAACGCCACCGTGCATTACGGGACATTTTCCACTGTTGGTTGTCATATTGTTTTTGCCTCTGGTGAGTTGTAATATACATTGATCTTAACTGTTGAATTGACAATTATTCTGCTATCACGGCGAAAGAATTCTAAAAATGCCGTCTAAAAGCAGTGCCTTTAGATGGTCTTACCCCCTCCCTAGAAACAAAAGCTATATGCCTTATCCCTCACAGCATTCATTAAGTTAGCAACGCCCATACTTTTATTTCGCAATAACTCTTATAAAAGTGTTGTCATGCACTTATAAATATAAATATGTAAAATGTTGATAATTTTTAATAATCTTTTAAATTTTTATTATTTAACTTTCTTATTAATCTAAGCAGAAAAACTATATGTTATGGGTTGAAAATTAATGCTTTTAAATATTATTGGACAGTTATTATAATAATATGTTAGTGTTATCTCGTGACCAAAACTTGATTTTTTAAAAAACTTTAACTGTTATAAAAGCAACAATAATTAATTTTTAGGACAACTAACAAATGTTTGGATATATATTTTCTGACTCTACCTACGATTCATTTTTAAATAACTTAGTTAAAGGTTTTTCCTCATCTAGTCTTAAAACTTTTAATGAACAATTTGTCTTTCCTTTTAGGCGTAAATATTTAAGTCGTAAACTAGCGCCTTATCTTGAAAATAATAACCATGTTTTAGATTTAGGTTCTTCTGATGGTAGATTAGCAAGTAGTATTAAAAATCAGTTAGAAAAAGAAGAAAAGAAAATAAATTTTACAGGATGTGATATTCATGTTCAACCTAAAACTTACATTCCCATTGTTGAATATGATGGAAAGCGTCTTCCTTTTGAGGATAATTCTTTTGATTGTGTTTTGATAGTAGATGTTTTACACCACACTGATAAACCCTCAAAGGTTTTGAAAGAAGCAAAACGAGTTTCCAAGAAAAATATTTTAATTAAGGATCATTATTGGAAAACAAAAAAAGATTTTATACGCTTAAAACACGCTGATTATATTGGTAATTATCCCTATGGTATTCCTTTACCTAATAATTTTTTAAATAAGAAAGACTGGCAAAGTTTAATTAAAGAATGTCAACTTTCTGTGATTGAAAGTGATACTTATAAGATGACACTGGATCCTTGTAAACATATTATTTATAGGTTAACAGTTTAGGTTTTTATCATTCTACAAAAATATGGTTTTTTAACTATTCGCTATTCATTTTTAATCCTAACTCTGTGAGAATAATTGCTCCTATAATCATAAATAAAATACCCGTATTGCTCTCTAACATCTTTTGGGATAATTCTGTGGCGATGATAAAAGTGCTAATTGCGATCGCAATCGGGTTAAGAATTAAAAAATATATGTAATTGTGCTAATCCTGTGAATACAATCCCTAACAATAAAGCTTTTATACTCACGGATAAACGCCCTTCAGGCTGACTTTTTGGGCTGTTCACCCAAAACAGTGAAAATTCTATGAATATCTTAAAGAAGCATAAAATTTAAGACATCTTGGTGATTACGGCAATACAAATATGATTACAATGGATGAGGCTATTTTACAAATAACGAGGGTTTAAGAATTTCTGTAAATGGCAAATATAATTTTGCAGTCAAACCTCTAATCAGAAAAATAAAAATTGACCTATCGATCGCACTCTAACCCCCCACAAAATTTATCGCACTTTCCCTCCCTGAAAATAACCTATAATTTAGATCTTAAATCAAAAATAGAGTGAAAAGATATGGTAGCTCAATTAAAAACTGAAGCTCAAAACTTATACGATACTGACTATAATCTCTGGGTATTAGAAACCGTCAAAAAATTAGAAAATAGAGATTTAGATTCTCTTGATTGGGAGAATTTAATTGAAGAGGTATTAGATTTGAGTAAAAGGGATAAAAGAAAACTTCAAAGTCTTTTGATTAAATTATTTGAGCATTTATTAAAATTAAAATATTGGTATTCAGAGTATGATTACAATAAAGGGCATTGGGAAGGAGAAATTTTAAATTTTCGGCAACAGATTAATCTTGAACTGGAAGATAGCCCTTCTCTCAAACCTTATTTATTAGAAAAATTAAACGATTGTTATAGTAAAGGTAGAGCTATAGCCGCTAAACGTTCTCAACTTCCTCTCAATACCTTTCCAGAAAAACCGATCGCCTCTCTTGAACAAATTTTAGATGAAAATTGGCTTCCTTAATCGCCCCCATTTCCAAGACCAGATGTCAGACAAAATTGTATTATCACTAAAAGTAGCCCAAATAGGCTGCAATAATCGATGGAATTAAATTCTCTCTCTATGAACAAATATAACAGACTGCAAAACTTTCGCCATGATACTCATGAGGTTATCCCACTATTCTGAAAAGCACTAAATTTTCGTTAGCTAAAAGATGGTCAAAAGTAATGAATTGGTAATAGTGGGATAGGTTCATCAAATGTTAGTCAAAAGTAAAGATGCGACTTTCCAATTAATGGACAGTATATAGTCCCACTATGAAAGATAGAACTTATCAATACTCTCATTCATCCATAAATTCATCAGTCATAGGACAAGGATATAGCACCATCGCTTGGTTACCACCATTGAATGAGAAAGGAAGTTGGGCATTACCTTTAAGACATGAAAGAATCACATCCTTTGAAACCCCCCTGAGTAAATAGACATACTATCTAAACAGGATTTGGTATCATACCCTTATTCAGCAATGCCAAGATTTTGTTAATGGATGATAATTACATTTTTGATAAAGAAGAAATTTTAGCTAACTTAGCCTGATCTAAACCTTTTAATTCGTCTAATTTTATCCAACCTTCTTTTAAAAGTTGAGCAAAAGTAAAAACTAACATGGCTTCTCTTGTATCATATTTGCCATCAAGATCATAACGCTTAGAGCTCAAAAGATCATGAATTTGCCAAAGTTGTTCAATATCAGTTAGGGTATTAATTTTTTGACGCATCTCTAATAGGAGAGTTTCGGTTTCTCGTTCATAGGCTTGACGTAATACTTGCTGACTAATTTTTGTTTCTGCGTCTGTCCATGCTATTGTACTAAGGGTTGTTGACATGAGATATTTGTAGAATAAGATATATAAGAAAAAATTAACTATGTAATATCTTATCAATATATGTGC
>PXEJ01000173.1 GCA_003566215.1 Cyanobacteria bacterium T3Sed10_376R1m
TGAGGTTCGTTTCGGTAACAGTGTTTGATTCCAGTTTAGTAAGGTTATTCCTTGAACAGTATGGAAAGATTCATGTCCGTCGTCTCAGTTGCCCTAGTGTAAATTAAGATTATTGAAGTAAGTCTATGTCCATATATGTTGGGAATTTATCCTATGATGTTACAGAAGAAGATCTACAAACAGTCTTCTCTGATTATGGTCAGGTAAAACGTGTTTATTTACCTGTAGATCGTGAAACTAAAAGAATGCGCGGTTTCGGTTTTGTGGAAATGTCTAATGATACTGAAGAAGAGGCCGCCATAGAAACTTTAGACGGTGCTCAGTGGATGGGCAGACAAATGAAGGTTAATAAAGCTAAACCTCGTGAAGAAAGCACAAATCGTCGTGAAAGATTCTAAGGTATTTCTTTTATTTGTGATTTAAATGCCTCCCCTAGCATTTTTGTTAGGGGATTTTTTTATGGTTCAACTACCTTGGTTTCTCTAGTTTTATAAGACTCAAGGGCAGTTTTGGCTACCTTAAGACTGTAAATACTATCTTTGTTGTCGATGTATAAGGGTTTATTTTCTACTAGATGAGATAACACTATTTCAGTGTCTTGGGCAAACAATCCCCTGCGACTTCCCACTTCAATTTCCGTGGTTTCTCCTTCTTTGATTAATTTTCCTTTTTCTCCTTCAAATAGTAGTATCCCAGATTCTCCATATATTTCTAAAGTGCGATCGCTCTTCGCAAACTTATCACCTTTGCCGTAGGTAAGGCTTAGGGCTACTTGATTCCTAAACATTAATTGTGCCTGACACAGGCAAGAAGAAAAATAACCAGCATCTGGAGCATCCCAAAAACGAGCATTACAACTAACCCAATCCACAGCTCCAAATAAATCCGTAAAGCGATTTATACGAGACAACGCAGCTATAAATGGAAAACCGTAATCGTGATAATTATAAGTCCAATGAGTTCCAACCTCAGGTTTTGCCAAAATTGTATTATAACGGGCTAAAAAAGGAGTGCCAATGGCAGATAAATGAGTTTTAATAGCTTGGTGTACCCCCCCCAAAAGTTCAATATGTTCAATATGTAATAACTTTCTTTTTGCCCTTGCTAGATTAATTAATTCAGGGGCTTCATGGGCATTAATTGTTAAAGGATATTCCACAATAACGTGCTTATCTGCCAATAACGCTTCACGAATAATTATGCCGTGTAAATAGTTAACATTACAAATACAAAT
This sequence comes from Cyanobacteria bacterium T3Sed10_376R1m, assembly GCA_003566215.1. Classification (GTDB taxonomy): domain Bacteria; phylum Cyanobacteriota; class Cyanobacteriia; order Cyanobacteriales; family Cyanobacteriaceae; genus Cyanobacterium. The sequence continues at coordinate 1,235 of PXEJ01000173.1, forward strand.
TAAATCAATGTCTTGATTTTTAATTAAATCTTCCCAAGAAGAAATTAAATTTATTTGATGAATTTGGGCAAAATCAACCGTTTTATGGGCAGTATTTCCTGCCACAGCAATCAATTGAGTGTGAGAAGATTGGTTAAAAGCTTCTGCTCTTCTAGCTGCTGCATAACCTGTACCCACCAAACCGACATTAATAGGCATTTTAAGCAAATTATAATCTTGATTCATCAGTAATTAAACTCAAAAACGATTAACTAAATCCCGTACTTTTCTAATAGTATCAGGTAAAACTCCCACTAAAAGGGCAAAAGTTTCATCAGATAAGTTTTCGGTAGTTTGAGTATCAAACCAATGTTCAAATTGATTTAAAATAATCTGTGCTCTTTCATGGGGATAGGGATTGTCGGTAATTTTCTGAGTTAACTTTACCCATTGCCGTCTAATTAAATAGCTTTTTTGTCTTTCGCTAAAATTTTTCGGTTCAAGTAAAGATAGTTTTCCTACGGGAATTACCCTGACTAAATCATTGTCAAAAGTTCCTCCCACAATTGCTCCTGGACCTGCAAATTCGGCATAGTATTTTTTAATTAAAATTAAGCCGTTTTTCTTTTTTGGATTAACGGTTAATAATGGTTTTTCCCGGACAAATTTCTCTAAGTCATAGTTTATTGTTTGGGAAGAATTTTGATTCATAATTGTCGGTAATATTAGAATTAGTCAAGTTTTGATTAATTAGGTCTTTCCCAACAAGTTATTCTAAGGTTAAGGCATGAGATATTATTTACAATAATTAAGTTTTATTTATTATTTAACTCTAGGAATAAAATCTATTTTTTGATTTTTTTTTCTAATAGTAAACGTCGTTTATTAGTGATAAATAAACTGTATAAATCTATTTCTACTTGCTTAATAACATAACCGTTTTGCAGATAAACTTCTAAGCCACTTTTATTCTCTGCTAATACATGGAGAGAAAGACTATCAAAACCCCAGTGTTGAGCTATTTTTTCAGACTCTTGTAATAGTTTTGTTGCTATACCCTGTCGCCGATAACCTTCTTTTACGGCTAAATTGGAAATGTAAGAATATTGTTTTCTTTTTGTCCAACTATAATTTCCTTTCAAGGATAATTCTAGGGTCCCAATTACTTTTTCTGATTCCTTGGTATTTGCTGCTTGAACTGCTATCAAACAACGATAATGAGGGTCATTTTTATAAATGCGATCGCGCAAATCCTCAGCAATACCCATCTTAAATAGAGGATAAAGCCACCACGTAAAGCGATTAAAATGATGAAATCCATAGGTCAAAACTTCAGCAATTTTGCTTATATCATCAGACTTTGCCTGACGAATTACAACCTTTACTGAGGATGAAGGAAAGGGATTATTTTCAGAAAAAGATAATGATGATTGCACCATTGATAAAAATTTTTTAAATAAACAGATGTTTAGACAGGAAGACAAGAAGACGAGAATATGAACTGTCAACTGTCAACCGTCAATTGTCAACTGTCAACTAAATAAAAGATTAGCCTCCAAAGGCAATGGGAAAGGATAATTTTAAGGCGGCGGTAATTAATAAATTAACAAGGGATACGGGTAACAAAAATTTCCAACCTAAATCTAACAACTGATCAATCCTAACACGGGGAACTGTCCAACGTAATAGTACAGCAATAAACACAAGAAAGTAAGCCTTTAAGACTGTCATCGAAATTCCCAATGAAGCGGTAAGAACCTGTAACCACGGCGTATTTTCGCTAATACCGAGCCAGTTAGCGAGGTTTTGAATCGGAATAGGAAAATCCCAACCACCAAGATATAAAACAGCAAACACAAGGGCAGATAACACTAGGTTAACATAAGAACCGACATAGAATAGGGCAAATTTCATTCCTGTATATTCGGTTTGATAACCGGCGACTAACTCTTCTTCTGCTTCGGGTAAGTCAAAGGGCAATCTTTCGCATTCTGCGAGGGCAGCCACCCAAAAGATGAGGAAACCGACGGGTTGACGCCAAATATTCCA
>PXEJ01000089.1 GCA_003566215.1 Cyanobacteria bacterium T3Sed10_376R1m
ATAATCTGATAAAATTTATTCAAATTATCTTAGGGAGTGATGAACAAGTGCAGTACATTCATGATTTTAAACTTACGGTAAGAGAATATCATCTAAATGGCCAGAGCAATGACTTCCCGCTGTTTCCCATCTGCCCGATGTGTAAAGCTCATAGTACATTAGAAAAGCATGGCTTCTACCAGCGTTACGCTATAGTCTTTAATAAGACTTACTACATATATATCAGACGATATTATTGTAGCTGCTGCGAAAAAACACTATCAATATTACCATCCCTTCTTTTACCATACTTCCAATATTCCCTTGAAGTAATTATGCGATGTCTAGAAGAATTATTTCAGGCTAAAAAGAACCATATTTCTTTCTACCGGCAGTTAACAGAATTCTATTCCAGGCGGTTTTTAAAGAATATCCCTCGTCATATATCCTACTTTCGTGATTCATCTGGCCCGATTGCTTTTAGTAATGATAGGTACAAAAAGGCCATAAAACTGTTAGAAATGATTGATTCCTTCCCCAAGGAAACCTTCGCTAAAAGGTTCTTCGATCATTTTCTGACAAGCTTTATGGCAGTTTAATTTTACTACAGCCTTGGGGATTTTTAAAGTTTTTTTTAAAAACAGACTATTTGCTTTGTCATCTTAACTATCTGGTTGTAAAATGGTACTTGTTAGAGGTTAACCGGTTAACTTCCTTAAATTCTGTTTAAGGGAGGTAAGATTTATGACTGATAATGACAGAGAGCAAGTAGCCTTGTTTCGCTATGGTTTAATTGCCCCTATTTTAAATGGACAGGCTAAAAACCAGCATGATTATCTGGCGGAAATTTGCAGCCAGGCACATCAGGTTCCCTACTACGGCTCTAAAGAGTTTGCCCCAAAAACTGTTGAAATGTGGGTAAGAACTTACCGCAGGGAAGGTTTCAATGGCTTAAAACCCAAGAAACGCTCTGACCGTGGTCAAAGCCGTCGGATTACACCAGAGTTAAGTGATTTATTATTGGAAAAAAGAAAAGAAAATATTTCGTATTCTGTGTCTCTTTTTTATGACCAGTTGGTTCTAAATGGCGACATATTACCTACTGATATTTCTTATTCTACCTTGTACCGGCTTTTAAAGCGTGAAGGGCTTTTAAGCAATGAAGCCCTAAAAGAACCAGAGCGTAAACGGTTTTCTTATGATAAGGTTAATATTTTATGGCAAGGCGATATGGCGGTAGGCCCATATTTAAAAATTAACGGCAAGAAGGTAAAAACTTTCTTGTTTGCATTTATTGACGATTGCTCAAGGGTTGTGCCTTTTGCAGAGTTTCTAGTCTCTGAGAAGTTTAGCTCTGTCAGTAAGGTTTTTAGTGAAGCTCTCTTAAGAAGAGGTTTGCCTAAGCTGCTGTATGTCGATAATGGTAAGGTGTACCGCTCAGACCAGCTCCATTTAGCCTGTGCTTCCCTGGGTATTACCTTGACTCATACAAAGCCATATGATCCAGCTAGTAAGGGAAAAATTGAAAGATTCTTTTTAACGTTGAGAAAACGCTTTCTGCCCCTGCTTGAAGATAGTGATTTGACTTCTCTAGATACTTTAAACAGGAAGTTCTGGCAGTGGCTCGAAGTTGATTATCATCGAAAAGTTCATAGTTCCTTGGGAATGACTCCACTGGATAAATTCATGTCTCAAATGAGTGAAATCAAGGTTATTGATGACCCTAATATTTTAATACCATTGTTTTTAAAAAGAGAAAGTCGAAAAGTCAAGCACGATGCTACTATCTCCGTAAACAGCCACCTTTATGAGGTTCCTCCTGAACTAATTGGTCAAAGGATTGAAGTTAGATTTAATCCAGAGACCTTTGAAAAAGTTTTTATCTATCAAGAAGATAAGGTTTTAGGGTTAGCTAAGCCAGTTAATTTTACTGATAATGCTAAAGTTAAGAGAAACAAAAAACAGGAGAAAAGTGCTTTAAGCTTTCGAAAAATCAAACAAGAGGAAGGGGTAGATTCTGATGTTTAATGCTTTTTATTCTCTATCCCATGCCCCTTTCAACAAAGAAGTAAAGACTAAGGACCTGTTTTTGTCCGATAATTTTAGTGAATCAGTTGCCCGACTGGATTATTTAAAAGATACGAGAGGTATTGGCATTTTAACTGGCGAATCGGGGGCTGGCAAGACTTCTGCCCTCAGAAATTTTGTTAACAAGCTTAATCCTTCACTTTTTAAACCAGTATACTTTCCTATGTCTACTGGTACTGTGATGGATTTTTACCGGGGTTTGGCTATCGGACTAGGTGAGCAGCCAGCTTTCCGTAAGGTAGATCTTTTCCACCAAATCCAACAGGCAATCAATTCTTCTTTTTACGATAAGAAGATAACCCCAGTGCTTATACTAGATGAAATGCAAATGGCTTCTAATAAATTTCTTAATGACATTGGCATATTGTTTAATTTTTCCATGGATTCAGAGAACCCGTTTGTCTTAATCTTATCAGGTATGCCTTATTTAATGGACAGACTATCACTAAACCAAAACCAATCCTTATCCCAAAGAATAGTGATGCGTTACAAAATGGCTCCTTTAAAAAAGGACGAAGTGAAAAAATATATTGAGCATCACCTATGCTTAGCAGGTGCTAATCACGAAATCTTTTCCTCCCAGGCAATCGAAGCAATTACTTCAAGGTCTAGGGGTTGGCCAAGACTTATTAACAATTTGGCAGTTAACTCTCTTTTGTTAGGTTATCAGTTTAAAGCCAATACCATTAATGATGAGCTAGTATTTAAGGCCTCTGAGGAGGTTGGCTTATGATTGCAGAAAAAGGAAAGTTGGTTTACTCTAAACAGTTTAATTGTTGGCATTTTTTAGGCCGAAATGATATATCATATCCGGTAAGATGTGGTGATATTCTATCAATTAAAGTTTTTAATCGCTATCGTGACTGTCGCCTTGAGTTAGACGATGACTGGTATATTATTTTCGATAATGCTTGCTTTGTTTTAATGCAGCCATATATTTATGATGTAAAGTGTATCTAGAGTATTTTATTGGGCGGCTTACAGCCGCTTTTTTCTTACCCTAATTTAATGTGATAATGTGATAAATCCAGACTAAATCCCTGAATCTATTTGAACAATTTTCACTTTGCTATAGTTTTTAGGCTTAATTTAAAGTGAAAATATTTGGAGGATTAATTTGATAATTTACACCATCATGAAACTGTTGGCCATAACAAGGATTCTACATCCGTCGTCTAAAAGGAGTTCCTAT
>PXEJ01000124.1 GCA_003566215.1 Cyanobacteria bacterium T3Sed10_376R1m
CCGGAGTTTATTCATGGACTGAACGTATTTCTCTCACGCCTGCTGTTCTGTTTCTTTGCTGAGGATACAGGTATTTTTCCGGAAGGGCAGTTTACAAAGGGTGTTTCCTCCCACACGCAGGCTGATGGCAGCGATCTGAATAGCTACCTTGATAAACTGTTTGATGTGCTGAATACCAAAAAATCAGACCGGAAAGATATACCGGCTTACCTAAATGAGTTTCCTTATGTAAATGGCGGACTCTTTAAAGACAAGATCTCCTCCCCAGTGTTTACCCGGCGCTCACGCCAGGCAATTATTGATAGCGGTGAGCTTAACTGGTCAGCCATCAACCCGGATATATTTGGCTCCATGATGCAGGCTGTAATTACGCCTGAACACCGGGGTGGATTAGGGATGCACTATACGTCCGTCCCCAATATTATGAAGGTGATCAAACCCCTCTTTCTGGATGATCTTTACGAAGCGTTTGAGCAGGGGCAGAATGAACCAAAAAAGCTTATTAAGCTGTTAGAGCGTATTTCTAAGATCAAGATATTTGATCCTGCCTGTGGTTCCGGTAATTTTCTGATTATTGCTTACAAGGAGCTACGCAGGCTGGAGATGAAGATTATCAGGCGGCTGATTGAGCTTCAAAAACTGGCCCAAGGGTTTAAGGCAAAGGAGGAACAGCTTTCCATAATTCCGGAGTCGCAACTTGAGCTGGCAGAGACTTACCAGGTGGATCTCTTTTCAAGGGTGCAGCTTTCACAGTTTTATGGTATTGAACTGGATGATTTTGCCCATGAAATTGCACAGCTCTCTCTCTGGTTGGCCGAACACCAGATGAATGTAGAATTTTACGATGAGTTTGGCCGAATGAACCCTACGCTCCCATTAAAGGAAGCCGGTAAAATTATCCATGGGAATGCATGTCGGATAGATTGGGAAGCTATTTGTCCTAAGGGGCGAGAGAGTGAAATATTTATATTAGGTAATCCACCATATTTAGGATCTAAACGTCAAAACAAACAACAGAAACGTGATATTGCTCACATATTTAATGGCGTAAAAGGCTACAAAAATCTCGACTATATTTCTTGTTGGTTTTTTAAAGGTGCAGAATATATTCAAGACTGTAATGCAGAATTAGCTTTTGTATCAACAAATTCAATTGTTCAGGGGGATCAGGTAAAATTATTATGGAGTGTTTTACTACAAGATAAAATTGAAATTGGCTTTGCGCATAGATCATTTAGATGGGCTAATAATGCCAAACATTCTGCTGCAGTAATTTGTGTTATTGTTTCATTAAGAAATGAATCAAACCAAAAAAAATATATTTATTCAAGTCATCTATCCGAGGCTGAAAATATTAACCCCTACTTAATAAACGCCCCTACAATTATAGTTGGTAAAAGAACAAAATTATTGTCAAATCTTCCAGAAATGGTCTATGGCAATATGCCCTTAGAAGGAGGCTTTTTGAAGTTAAATGAGAACGAAAAAAATAAATTAATTTCAAAATGCGCATTTGCTGAAAAATTTATAAGGCCATTAATTGGGGGCAGGGAATTTCTGAATTCTATTAACAGATATTGTATTTGGATTAATGACATTCAGCTTGATGAGGCTTTAAAATGTGATGAAATAAAAGAAAGAGTCGATAATGTTTATGAATTCAGAAAAAATGGCGGAGAGGTTGCTCGTTCACTTGTTGATTCACCACATCAGTTCCGATATAGAAAAGAAGCAGAAAAAACATTTATTGTTATACCATGCACAACATCAATGAGAAGAAATTATATGCAAGTCGGATATTTCGACTCAAGGTATATCACGATGAATTCTTTACAAGTCATTTACGATACTGAAACATTTATTTTCGGTTTGCTATCATCCAAAATGCATATGGCGTGGATTAATGCAGTTTCAGGAAAATTAAAGGAAGATATCAGATATTCTACTCAGCTTTGCTATAACACATTTCCGTTTCCAAATATATCAAACCAGAAAAAGCAAGAGATTACTCAATGTGTTTTTCGCATACTGGAAGAGCGTGAAAATCACCCGGAAAAAACCGTAGCTGAATTGTACGATCCCGATAAGATGCCACAAGGCTTACTGGAAGCACATCAGGCCAATGATGAAGTGATTGAAAAATGCTATCGCAGCCGCCCATTCGAAAGTGATGAACAGCGCCTTGAATATCTGTTCAAACAGTATGAAGAGATGATAGAAGAGGAGAAGCAGAAAGAGACGTTGTTTGAGAAACAGAAAAAGAAACGGCGGAGGTAGGAATGGAAGAACTACTACAACGGTTGCTTTCAGCCTCCGGCGAATCTGAAGTATTGGAGTACAAAAAAGCAGGCACCCAGTATGACCGCGACAAACTGGGCAGGTACTTTTCAGCCCTTTCTAACGAAGCAAATCTGAAGGATGCCCAATCAGCCTGGATGCTGCTCGGAGTAGCCAATGATAAAACAATTACCGGTACTGGAATTACAGATGCTCAAATCAATGAGTACAAACACGAGGTAGCCAGTCATACGTCTCCCAAACTGAGTTTTAACCGGATAGAAAGAGTAGCAGTTGATGGCAACGATGTATTGATGCTGGAGATTCCTGCAGCACCAAACGGGATACCGGTTGCCTGGAAAGGGCACTACTATGGCCGGGATGGGGAAAGTTTAGCAGCTCTTGATATCGCTGAATTGGAACGTATACGTAAGCAGGGAAGGGTTTTCGATTGGAGCGCACAAATTGTGCACAAAGCTTCCATTCATGATTTGAGTCAGGAGGCCATCAAAGACGCGAGATTAAAGTACAAGGAGAAAAACCAAAAACTGGCTGACGAGGTTGATTCGTGGGATGATCGTACCTTTTTAAACAAAGCGAAGATCACCATCAACGGCCAGATTACGAATACAGCAATCCTGCTGTTGGGCAAACCGGAATCCGAGCACTACATTAATCCCGCTGTCGCAAAAATTTCCTGGATTCTAAAAGACAGTAATGGCATAGAAAAGGATTATGAACACTTCAGCTGCCCATTTTTTTTAGCTGTAGATGAGGTTTTCAAGAAAATCAGGAATATCAAATACCGGTACATAAAAGAAGAAACCCTTTTCCCGGAAGAAGTGAGCCAGTTTGACCCTTTTATTATCCGTGAGGCCCTGAACAATTGTATCGCTCACCAGGACTACACCATGGGTGGTAAAATAAATGTGGTAGAGCGTGAAGATGGGGTTCTTACTTTTTCAA
>PXEJ01000119.1 GCA_003566215.1 Cyanobacteria bacterium T3Sed10_376R1m
TACTCAACATTAACTGCATGGAATAAACTTGACTAGAATCAAAACCATCCGCTTCTTTAACAGTTTTTGCACGGAAAACAGGAATTAGTTCCTTAAAATTAATTTCAATGGTACTGTAGAGATTAACGAGGGTATCAAAGGAATAACAATAACTAATACCATCCCATTTTCCTTCACAACGGGTGATAAATTTATAACGTTTTCCATCTCCTTTTACTTTCAAGCGAATACCCTGATAATCAGATAAATTCCAAGGAGTAATAAAATTTTTAGTCCGAATAGACGCAAAACCACCATTATTTTCAGTGGAAACCATACCGCTAAAAATAGCTTTTTGTGCAATGAGTTTTAACCCACTTTCACTAACTCCTCCCATAACAACATCATCTACCGCCCCCCAAATATTTTTAATTTCTTGTGTAGGGTTTTGAAAATCAAATAAAAGAGTTTCTTCTGGGGATAAGGATGAATCTATTAATTTTAGTATTTTTTCTGAGTAAGTTTGGGGGAAAAAAACAAAAGTAGTAACCCTTTCAAGAATAGAACTATTGATATTCTCTTGACTATTAATTATTTTAATAGGTTGATTATTTTGACGTAGATAATTGATTGTTTTTTGGGCTAAGTCTGTATCTGCTGTATTTACTAAAACTAAATTCATTCTGGTTTGGGGAGTTGAGATATTTTGAGAATTAAAAATTTTTTGCCAACAGTTAAGAGGAGGGAAAATTTCAAAATAAGCTAAGGTTTGCCACAGTCTCTTAATTTCCATGATTGTATCACTATATCTTTGATTCAGATCTTACCCTAATCCATTAAAATTACTAGAGGCATTTGAAATATTCGCTCAATTCTCAATTATTAATTAACTTAACGGTATGATTCCTATTATTTTTCTTTTGATTGTTAGTTTTAGTTGCAGTTTATCCCTCGTTTTTCTCATCAAAAAAAATTTTAGCAAACAACTTTTAGATATTCCCAATGAGCGTAGTTCCCATGTTCAGCCGACTCCCCGAGGAGGAGGATTAGGATTTGTTTTAACTTTTATTTTTGGGGTTCTAATTATTAGCGTTATAGATTTTAATGTAGATAATTACCCATTATTATTTCTGAATAATATTGATCCTATTTTACTTTTAATTATTTTACCATTGGCAATTACTGGATTTTTAGATGATCGTTATAATTTATCTTCTCTTTTACGTTATGGAGTGCAATTAGCCGTAGCTATTTTTGCAGTTATTCGCTATGGAAATTTTCCTTTACCTATAATTAATAGCTTGGGAAATATAGGAATTTTTATAATGGTAATATTGACCATAATAGGTATTACTGCTTTTATAAATTTTTATAATTTTATGGATGGTTTAGATGGTATTGTTGCTGGAGTTTCTGTAGTTCAATTATCTTTCTTTACTATTTATTTACATCAATATCAATGGTTAATTTTAATTGGTGCATTACTTGGTTTTTTGTACTGGAATTGGTCTCCTGCCAAAATATTTATGGGGGATGTTGGTAGTACTTTTTTAGGTTTAGTTATTCCCATTGCTTTAATTCAAGTTTCAGATCCTATTATTGCGTGGTCAAGTTTGGCTATTGTTTTACCTATCGTTGGTGATACAATTTACACTTTAATAGTAAGATTACGCAAGGGGGAAAATATTTTTCAAGCACACCGTAGCCATATTTTTCAAAGGTTACAACAATCCGGATGGACTCATCAAACTGTGGCGATAAGTTATATTCTATTAACGATAATTATTGGAACTAGCATCATTTTATTTAGTTTTTATGGTGCTTTATTTAGTCTTGTATTGACTATTTCTTTGATCCTTATGGCAGAATATTATCTTAATGTAAAATTAAAATATCAGTAATTTTCAAACATGAAAATATTAGTAACGGGTGCGGCGGGTTTTATTGGATTTTATCTGACTAAACAATTATTATTGAGAGGAGATGAAGTTTTTGGTTTAGATAATATTAATGATTATTATGATATTTCTCTAAAGAAAGCTCGGTTGGAACAAATAAAAGAAGAACAAAATTTTACATTTTATAAACTAGATTTAACCGATAGAGTTGGTATTGAGGAACTTTTTAGAAACCATCGTTTTGATGTGGTGGTAAATCTTGCGGCTCAGGCGGGGGTTCGTTATTCTTTGGAAAATCCCCATGCTTATGTTGATAGTAATTTGGTGGGATTTATCAATATTTTAGAGTGTTGTCGCCATCATAGTATTAAACATTTGGTCTTTGCTTCTTCTAGTTCGGTGTATGGTACTAATAAAAAAATTCCTTTTTCTACTGGGGATAATGTGGATTATCCTGTGAGTTTATATGCGGCAACGAAGAAGGCTAATGAGTTAATGGCTCACACTTATAGCCATTTATATGGTTTACCTTGTACTGGACTAAGATTTTTTACGGTTTATGGTCCTTGGGGAAGACCTGATATGGCTTATTTTCTCTTTACTAAGGCAATTTTGGCAAAAAAACCGATTAAGGTATTTAATTATGGCAAAATGCAACGGGATTTTACTTATATTGATGATATTACTGAGGGTGTGGTGAGGGTAATTGATCATATTCCCCAAGGTTTTTTGGGTGATAGTTCGGATCTTAGCACTAAGAAAGCTCCTTATAAAGTTTATAATATCGGTAATAATCAACCTGTGGAATTAATTAAGTTTATTGAAACTATTGAGAATTGTTTAGGAATGAAGGCTCAGAAGGATTTTCTTCCTATCCAACCGGGAGACGTGCCTATTACTTATGCGGATGTGGATGATTTGGTTCGGGATGTTGGTTTCAAGCCTAGTACTTCTATAGAGGTTGGTATTGAAAAGTTTGTTGATTGGTATCAAGATTTTTATTAGATAAGATGATGATGAATATTGTTAAGTTATTAAAATTGAGTACGATCGCACTTACTACGGCACTTCTATTTATAGTAATGAATGTACCGACACAAATTATTTTAACTAGAGCAAAAGCTCCTCAACCCCAAGCCATTTTGATGTTGGGGGGGAATCGTGCGAGGGAAGTTTTTACCCTAGAGTTTGCCCAGAGACACCCTGATTTGCCTATTTGGGTTTCTACTGGCTCACCCTACGAAAGACAAATTCTGAGTAAGGCAGATATTGAACCTAGTCGTATTCATTTTGACAATCGTGCCACTGATACGGTGACAAACTTCACCACTACCATTGATGCTTTATTGGAGCAGAATA
>PXEJ01000123.1 GCA_003566215.1 Cyanobacteria bacterium T3Sed10_376R1m
ATGGTTTTTACTCCCACTCAATAGTTCCGGGAGGTTTGGAAGTAATATCATAAACTACACGGTTAACTCCTTTTACCTCATTGACAATGCGATTAGAAATTGCCTCTAATAACTCGTAAGGTGGCTTTGACCAATCCGCTGTCATACCATCTTCGCTGGTAATCAAACGCAATACAATCGGATAGGCATAGGTGCGCTTATCACCCATTACCCCTACACTTTTCACAGGTAAAAGTACCGCAAATGCTTGCCAAAAATCATGATACATTCCGGCTTTTTTGATTTCATCCCGAACCACAAAATCTGCATCTCTGAGGATGTTTAGTTTTTCTGCTGTCACTTCTCCCAAGATACGAATGGCTAAACCAGGTCCGGGGAAGGGATGACGAGATACAATCTCCTCAGGTAAATTAATCGCCCTGCCTAACTTTCTTACTTCATCTTTAAAGAGTTTACGTAAAGGCTCGACTAATTTAAACCGTAAGTTTTTAGGTAAGCCACCCACGTTATGATGACTTTTAATTTTTACTGCTACCCTTTCTCCTGTTTTTGGATCAACGTTGGTATCGGCTGATTCAATTACGTCGGGATATAGTGTGCCTTGGGCTAAATAGTCAAAAGGTCCTAAACGGTTAGATTCTTCTTCAAATACTTTGATAAATTCATGTCCAATTTTACGACGTTTTTCTTCAGGATCTGTAACTCCTTTCACTTGGGCGAGGAAGCGATCGCGCCCGTTAACATAAACAACGTTAATATGGAATTGATCATTAAATAGTTCTACGAGTCTTTCGGGTTCACCTTTACGCATAAAACCTTGATCAATAAACATACAGGTCAATTGATCCCCAATGGCTTCATGGAGTAAAAAAGCTAAGGTAGAAGAATCAACTCCCCCGGAAAGTGCTAATAAAACTCTTTTATCGCCTACGGTTTCCCTAATTTCGTTAATAGACTGTTCTAAAAATGTTTTGGTTGTCCAGGTGGGTTCACAACCGCAGATATGATAAACAAAATTACGAATTAATGCAGTACCATATTCCGAATGGATTACTTCAGGATGAAATTGTACCCCAAATAATTTATTTTTGTGATGGGCGATCGCAGCACAGGGAGTATTTTCCGTATGGGCAAGGATAGAAAAACCATCAGGAAGTTGAGTACAAGAATCTCCATGACTCATCCACATAGTAGAACCTTCCTCTACATTAGTTAATAAATCAGTGGGATCATCAATAAAAATAGAAGCCTTGCCGTACTCTGCTCTTTTTGCCCGTTCAACACCACCCCCTAACTGCTTAACCATCAACTGCATTCCGTAACATACACCCAATACTGGAATACCAAGATGCCAAATTGCAGGATCACAGGTGGGAGCATATTGATCATAAACAGAGTTAGGACCACCAGATAAAATAATTCCTTGGGGGTTGAGTTCTTTTAATTTGTCAGCACTGGTACGATAGGAAATTACTTCCGAATAAACTTCTGTTTCTCTAATGCGACGGGCAATTAATTCGGAATATTGTGAACCGAAGTCAATAATCAGGATCATTTGGCGTTTTGTTATATCGTTTTCATCTATAGTTGTATCTATATGATCTTGCTTTAGGGGGAGAGGAGTTTCTGTTATAGTCACTGTCTGTGGGGGGTATATTAATAATATAAAACAAAAAATTCTAGCCTGAGAAAAGCTAGACTGTTTTTTGGTAGGTGTAAAAAACAACCTTAGTTAAATATTCTTAATATTATATCATTATCAATCAATGAACAATATTTAATTTATTAAATAACTTTCCATTAGGTTTTCTATATCCTCCTGGGCATGAGTAGCCATCATAGAAAAACGAATGCGACTTGTGGGAACGGTTGGGGGACGGATAGCAGGAGCAAAAAAACCATTTAAACTTAGTTTTTTAGATATTTTTAGGGCTTGTGAAGTATTTTTGACTGGTAAACATAAAATGGCTGATTCTGAGGGTAAGATATTTAATTTAGCTTGGGTAAATAATTTTTTGAGTAGGTTTATATTTGACCACAACTTTTGCCTACGACTAGATTCTGTTTGAATAATTTTAGTTCCCATAAGGGCTGATGCTGTATCCCCCGGAGATAAGGCAGTGGTATAAATCCAAGTGGAACAACGATTACGCAAAAAATCAATCAATGCTTCTCCTCCAGTAACATAACCTCCTAAGCTACCCACAGCTTTGCTTAATGTGCCTATTTGGATTAGATTATCTGTTGTTTTAAGCCCAAAATATTCTACACAACCAGCTCCATTTTTACCTAATACTCCTGTACTATGAGCTTCATCAAGGAGTAACCAACAATCAAATTTATGAGCTATTTCTATTAATTCTGGTAAAGGACATAAATCTCCATCCATGCTAAATACGCTATCGGTGGTAATTAGGCAATGGCGATGGTTGGCTCTGTTTATACTTAGTTTCGCTACTAAGTCTTGGAGGTCACAGTGTTTATAATCTATGGTTTGTGCTTGGCTAAGTTTGCCTCCATTTTTTAAGCTAGAGTGGTTATACTCATCTCCTAAAATTAGATCTTTTTTCCCCACTAGGGCAGAAATTGTGCCAATATTGGCTAAGTATCCTGAGCTAAAGACAAGGGCTTTTTGACTTTGCTTGAGAAGGGCGATCGCACTTTCTAATTGATAATGCAAATCACGATGACCGCTTAATAAGCGTGAACCCGTACTACCAGTGCCATATTGTGCAGTGGCTTCTAGGGAAGCTTCTATTAGACGAGAATCTCCAGCTAATCCTAAATAGTCGTTACTAGCAAAATTAATTAAATTTTTTCCTTCTATTTGAATAATTGAGCCAGATAAACTTGTTATGGTTTGTTCTTGACGATACCAATTAGCCTTTTTTATCGTATTTAGGGATTTCTTTAAGTATTCGTTTAGGGATGACACTCTAGATATAAACTTTATTCTACACTCTCAATTTTACATTCTAAATTTTCCAATTCCTTCCAGATAGTTTGTAAAAGGCGATCGCAACCCGCCCCCGTCACCGCCGAAATCAAGAAAATAGGATCATTAGTCACCTCCTTAAATTGACTAACCAAATACCCTTGAGTCTCCTCATCAATAGAATCAATCTTATTCAAAGCCAAAATTTGTACCCTATCAGCCAAACCCCTACCATAAGCCCCTAATTCCCCTTGAATTACATGATAATCATGAATCGGATCTTGGGCATTCACATCAAC
>PXEJ01000266.1 GCA_003566215.1 Cyanobacteria bacterium T3Sed10_376R1m
TTCTTTATTTTAA
Organism: Cyanobacteria bacterium T3Sed10_376R1m; assembly: GCA_003566215.1. Taxonomy (GTDB): domain Bacteria; phylum Cyanobacteriota; class Cyanobacteriia; order Cyanobacteriales; family Cyanobacteriaceae; genus Cyanobacterium. The sequence continues at coordinate 14 of PXEJ01000266.1, forward strand.
TTGTTTATATTAATGGTGTTTTTGCTCTTTACAATTATACTTATAAATCGGGTTTAATGTTGTTAGTTTTAATTACTTTAGCTGTGGTTTATTATGGTTTAGATTTATTAGTACATTCTCCTTGGGGTAGGGTTTTAAAAGCGATTCGAGAGGATGAGGAAATACCTAGAGCTTTGGGAAAAAATGTATTTTGGTATAAGTTACAGTCTTTCATGTTAGGGGGTGCGATCGCAGGGCTTGCAGGTGCTTTTTATAGTTGGCAATTAACTACAATTTATCCCACTGGTTTTGACTCTCTACTAACTTTTAATGCTTGGATAATCGTGGTAGTTGGTGGTTCTGGGAATAATGCTGGAACTATTTTAGGGGCAATTATTTTTTGGTCTTATGATTCTATTACGCGCTTTATTTTTTCTAATTCAGACTTAATTAGTGAGGCTCAATTAGGTTCTTTAAGAATTATGATAATTGGCTTAATTTTAATGATTTTAATGATTGTTAGACCCCAAGGAATTTTAGGAAAAAAAGGAGAATTATCCTTAACTAAATAAACTTTTCTGAAGAAATAAATTTGACAAAAAAGTTATAGTTTTTTAGTATTATAAATTAAACTTTTCTATACAACGGGCAAAAACTTCTACCCCTAAACTTAAAGCTGTCTCATCAAAATCAAAACGAGGATGATGATGGGGATAGTCTAACCCTTGATCGGAGTTTGCTGAACCCAAAAAGAAATAACAACCGGGGATTTCTTGTAAGAAAAAGGACATATCTTCCCCCCCCATCGTTTGACATTCTGGCACTACCCCCAAAGGGGTTTCCACTACTTCTAGGGCAACACTTTTAACTAATTTGGTTATCTGGGGATTATTAATCACGGGGGGATATAGTTGCCAATAGTCAAGGTCATATTTTGCTCCGTGACTTTCACAAATACCTTTAATAATTGCGTCTATTCTTTCGCCGATGTAATGTTCATATTTAGGGTTAAAATAACGCACCGTGCCACTCATGTTTACAGTATCTGCAATGACATTTAATGCGGTACCCCCGTGGAATGTTCCCACGGTTACCACCGCCGAATCCGTGGGCTTAATATTACGACTCACAATGGTTTGTAAAGCATTGACAATCTGAGCTCCAACTATAATCGAGTCAATGGTTTGGTCTGGCATTGCCCCATGACCTCCCCTGCCTAAAATTTGACATTTAAAGCACTCTACCGCCGCCATCAATGCCCCTTCCCTTACTCCTAATGTTCCCAGAGGTAGGTTATTCCATAGATGTAAACCGATAATGGCATCTACATCGGGATTTTTTAACACCCCTTCTTCTATCATGGGTTTAGCTCCCCCGGGCCCTTCTTCGGCAGGTTGAAAGATTATTTTTACTGTACCCCTAAATTTATCTTTGTTATGGACTAAATAATGGGCAATTCCAAGGGCGATCGCACTATGACCATCATGACCACAGGCGTGCATAACCCCCTCATGGCAAGACTTGTAGGGAACTTCGTTTAACTCAAAAACAGGTAACGCATCCATATCCGCCCGAATGCCCAACACTTTACCTTCAGAATTACCATTGATAATGGCAACAATGCCCGTTTGAGCAACCCCCCTTTGATGGTCAATCCCCCACTGGTTCAATTTATGGGCAATAAAATCCGCCGTAATATGTTCCCGAAACCCCAATTCTGGATACTGATGCATTCTTCTACGCCATTCCACTAACTGAGGTTGTAAATCTAATATTTCTGGACGAATTTGTTGATAATTAATTGTTGTAGTTTTCGTGGAGGTTGTCATATTTGCTTGTTTAAAGTTTGGGAGATAATTGATAATGAAACATTAATTGTTTACTTCCTAGACTCTTCCTCGTAACATCATCGCCATCTCATTACGAACAGGAGATTTTTCGAGGGCAATTTCTTCGGTAATGCGTCCTTCTTGATAGAGATTAAACAAAGACTTATTCATGGTAATCATGCCATCATATTCACCATCTTCCATCAACATTGTGATTTCATCATACTTATTACCGAGAATATAATCTTTAACAGTTTCCGTATTAATTAAAATGTCATGGAAAGCCGCCCGTTTGCCATCGGTAGTACGACATAAACCTTGGGCAATAATACCTACAAGGGATTCTGCGATCGCACTTCTCATGGCAGGTTGTTCCTCCGCAGTGTATAAAGTGAAAATACGTTCAAGGGTTTTAACCGCACTGTTGGTGTGTAATGTACCCATGACCAAGTGACCAGTTTGTGCAGCTTTAAGGGCAGTATTAACCGTCTCCTTATCTCGCATTTCACCCACGAGAATAATATCAGGATCTTCCCGTAAAGAGGCTTTCAGAGCGTTATCAAATTTAAGGGTGTGCATTCCTACTTCCCGTTGTTTAATGAGAGACTTGCGACTCTTATGGACAAACTCCACAGGATCTTCAATGGTAATAATGTTCTTACTTTGTTCCGTGTTGATATAATCAATCATCGCCGCTAAGGAGGTGGATTTACCAGAACCCGTAGGACCTGTAATTAAAATTAACCCCTTATGGGCTTCACAAATATCCTTAAAAATAGGCGGTAACTTTAACTGTTCAATGGTTAAAATCTTCAAAGGAATCAAACGTAAAACCAAAGAAGGACCACGTAAAGTGTCAAAAATATTAATCCGAACCCTAGCAAACTCATATTGAGTCGCCCCGTCAAACTCTAAATCTTTCTTGAATTTCTGAATATCCTCGTCCTTCAAAATTTCCTGTAACCAACTCATAAAAGTATTTTGGTCAATTTCAGGATATTGATCTAAGGTAATAATATCCCCACGATCGCGCATGCGCACAAATTCTCCAACCCCCAAATGGAGATCAGAATAACCCGCCTCATTGGCAATTCGCAACAACTCCTCTAAAGTCGGTTGACCGGGGGCTCGCATTGCTCTAGGAGAGAGGGGTACATAGGTTGATTTTGGTTGGGCTGTTGCTCGAGGAGGCATACCCAAAGGGGGTTGTTTTCCCTGACGAGCCATGGGAGTACCTCTTTTTACATCTGTTTCCTCCGTTGCTCGGCCATTGGGAGCTAGGGAAGGATTGGTTCTTAACCTACTATTAGTGCTAACTTTCGCCACAGCATCAGCTCCTTGGCTGGGGGCTCTTAGGGGTGGAATTCCTCCAGACGGATGACCCAAGGGGGG
>PXEJ01000400.1 GCA_003566215.1 Cyanobacteria bacterium T3Sed10_376R1m
ATATTAATTTATTTTAAAACTTTTAAAGAAGATTTGATTAAAATGTAGTTTAACATACAACAAAGTATCATCAAATACCACACCGGTATATATACTTTCTTTTATTTAAGTAAATATAAAAATGGTGATAAAAATGTTAAATCAAAATCAGTGTGTTATATGTTGGGATTCTATTTCTGATCCTGTATGTAAGGGTTGTTATATTAAACAAATAGAGATTTTATTAAATGATTTAAATTTGGAGGAGGGGGGGTATGAAATTGTTTTAAGGAAGATAAAAAAACAATTTCCTAATGAGAGTCTAAATAATATTGATTGTATATTGTGTGGAAAAGATAATGTGGCTATATGTCGTTATTGTTTTTCTATTATTTTAACAAATATATTAATTGATTTAAATTTTAGTGAAGAGGTTATTGAAAATTTTGGGTTTAATAGTGTTTATTAAATAAATGTATTAGAAAAAGAAGGCGGTTGTGGTTAGAAAAATATATGCTCAAAAATATTACTAAATTACTTTATTTCCTCTTTGAGTAACACAACACTAAAGTAGCTCATAGTTATTTGTTTTGTGTTGGTTTTAATTACTTTAAATTAGATTTGAACGCCTCCACGATTACCTCATCCTAAGGATTAAGATGATAACTTTTTGGTCGTTATCTTTTATAAATATTCTTTCTATGACCTACTTTTAAAATTTGTATTATGTTTTGTTCAATAGAAAAGATAATTCTATAGTCTCCGATTCTTAATCTAAAATCATTACATCCTTTTAGTCTTTTTATGTCCTTAGAAAAAGGATTTTCAGATAATTCATCAACTTTTTTAATAATCCTTCTAGCTAAAGAACTTTCCAATTTTTCAAGTTCTCTAAGAGCATTTTCTTTCCATTCTATAGTATACATTATAAACTAAATCTTTTTTTAACTTCTTCGTGAGAAATACTTTTTCCTTTTCTTGCTTTCTCTATTTCAATTTTTGTTTTTTCATTTAGTTCTAAATCATCCTCTATCATCCTTTCTATTACATCGTTATAGGTTTCTCTTTCTATAATTTTCATTCTATCTAAAACTGACTTTACATTATCTGAAATCTGTATTGTTGTTGGCATTTTATAACTCCTTATAATCTCTTATAATCCATTATAGTATTTAAACTTTTCGTTAGATTCTGGATGTCATAAGCCTAAATTTAGATAAATGCCCCAAAATAGTACTTAGCTCATTAGTAACCTTAACCAAAAACCTCATTAGTTAATCGGTTTAAATAGGATATTTATTCCCAAAGTGACACGCTCCCACAATGTCATTAAGTTAAGAGCTTATTTTCGAATTTTATCTTTTGTTACAATAACATAAACCCTATGTCCTAGATATTTCTTTGGGATATCTGCTTTAGCAGAAGTTCCAATGGGTGTTACAACCCTTTCAAGAAATCCCTCAATCTCTTCATCTTTCAAGCTTAGCTTTCCTTTGTTTACTTTTATTTCTCTCATGTAATAGATAACTATAGATATCTATTTAAATGTTTGCATCTTTAAATATTCAATGAAAAAGAGAAGAAAAAATGCTAAACATATAATCAAAAGCATTAAGAAATTAATTTATTCTAATGATTTTATGGAGGATAATAAGGTAAGTAAAAAAGATTTTACCAGAAAAAGAAAAATGCCTTTTACATTAATTATTTTATTTATGGTTAATATCATAAAACAAACAATTCAAAAAGAACTAACTCGTTTTATTAAGATGGTAGATAACCGGCAAGCAAATGTATCGAAAAGCGCTTTTTCTCAAAGTAGGATTAAATTAAAGCCAAAAGCATTTATTGAATTAAATAATTGTTTAACTGAAGAATTCTATACCGATAATATAATTAAAAAATGGAATGATTTTAGATTAATAGGTATTGACGGTTCAAAGCTAATTTTACCAACACATTCTGAAGAATTAATTGAAAAGTTTGGGACATTATCTAGTGGAATGATTATACCTCAAGCTCAAATATCTAGCTGTTATGATTTACTTAATGAGATAATAATAGATAGTCAATTAGAAACTCTACAAGTTAATGAGATGAACCAAGCTATAAGGCATTTTGATAAATTGTCATATGGTGATTTAATAATAACTGATCGGGGATATGCAGCTACATGGTTTTATTATATGCAAAAAATAAATAGTGTGGATTTTGTAAATCGAGTACCAAAAGGATTTAGAAAAGATTGTGAAAACTTTAGATTGTCAGATGAAATGGAAACTACTATTGAAATCAATGTACCCCCTCAAAAATCAAGATATGGGCTTTATAGGCACGGATTTACAAAAAAAGACCTACAACCGTTTAATTTACGGTTAGTTAAAGTTATTTTAGATACCGGTGAAGTAGAAGTTTTAGCAACAACATTGCTTAATCAAGAAAAATATCCTATTGAAATCTTAAAGGAGTTATACTTCATGAGATGGGGAATCGAAACTAATTATGATCATTTAAAGAGTAATATTAATGTAGAAGAATTTACTGGTTTATCAGAGATTGCAATTAGGCAGGATTTTTTTGTGAGCGTTTTTATTAATAATCTTCAATCTATTATTGCATTAGATTCTCAAGAAGAATTGGATGAAGAAATCAAACAAAGAGAGGTTGATAAAATGCAAAAAGGAAAAAGACCAAATAAACATAATTATAAAATTAATAAAAATCTTTCTTTAGGTTTTTTAAAAGACAGAATAATAGATATTTTTACTAGCAACAGTCCTCATTATTACGAAGAATTAAAGGATTTATTCAAATCATGCCCTGTCCCAATTAGAAAAGGAAGAAAAAATGAACATAAACCTCAAGATTCTAATAGAAGAAGTCATTTTATGAATCGAAAAAGATCAGTGTAGTCAATAAATTTTGAGCTTATGTATGACTTTTATATTTGAAGAAGAATTGATTACTGTCATTGTTTGTCTTAAGTTATGATGATTCTATTTTTATCAAATACAGAATAGTTTATGACCGTATTAAGTTAGATTTTACCAAAGGTAAAATCCTTAACTTAACGACATTATATGCGCGGGCCGGGATTCGAACCCGGGTCATTTGGTTGGAAGCCAAAGATTCTGCCACTAAACTACCCACGCAAGGGTTTATTTTTTGTGGGTTGTTTTCGTGAAATCCTTTTTTCAAGGTTACTCTAAACTACCCACGCAAGGGTTTATTTTTTGTGGGTTGTTTTCGTG
>PXEJ01000143.1 GCA_003566215.1 Cyanobacteria bacterium T3Sed10_376R1m
AAGACCTTCATCAGCTGCAGCTAATGTGGCAAAATCTCTTCCAGTCCGCCGGCACTTAAAATGTAGGAGCCTGAACCGGATACCATCCTAGGCTTAGTAATATTGGTATGAAAAGGCAGAAAACGGATGCGATCTTTGGGAAGTCCTAGGCGCTGGGCATAGGGAACCACTTCCTTTTTTGAGGAGACAAAAATTATATCTACTGAAGAAAAGCAAAGTCGTTGAATTAAATTTTTGATTTTCCATACAAGATCATCCCTTGACTCATCCAGCATCAATTCCAAAATTATGTGTTTTGGTTTTTTTTTCTTGAATATTGTCCTGTAAAGTCCAAAAAGCTGTGCGGTTCTGCTGCCGGGAGTTATTAGGATGTCGTATTTTCCGCAAATAGCAAAAAGCTTTCTCAACTCAGCAAAAACACCGCCTTTATGGTTATTTTGAAAAAGGTACCTTGTTTTTTGCCGCCAGATTGGACATTGGCTAATTTTTAATGCAGTCAGAATTTTGACTTCGGACATAATATATACCCATAGTTCAAACGCATTAAATGAACTAAAGAAAATATAGCCAAAATGAGAACTATATTGATCTCATTTTTTCTATAATTTGATTAATAGAAGAGAATCAATTACTAAATTATCTATCTTGTAATAAACATTGATGATAATAAAGTTATAGTTTGATTTTTTATAGGCGGGAAAAACTAAGAAATTGGTTAGAGATTTTATAGATTAAAAAATAAAACTCTTAATGCTAAATAAAAAAATAATTATTTAATGAGTTAAATATACTGAATCATGAAAAATATGATATTTAAGCTCAGGAGTTATATTTATATAGTAACTCCTGAGCTTAATGTTAATGATACTTTTATTGAGATTTGAAATGTACATTTTGTGGTGGCATCAAGTCAGCGGTATCACTTCCCCAATCTGACGGACCTATAAACGGATTGCCATGGTTATCAATATTTGAAGGGGTTTTGTTATAGATAACCATATCGTCCCAATCTTCATAAGCGTAATTAACTCCAATAGGTCCATTTTCATTATCTACACCGGATTGATTATCTGAAAATTGAAAGTGAGTCCAACCCTCTCTTATCTCAGGATCTCCACCACTAAAACTTAGATTTGTTTTTTCCCCAATAAATTCACCATTAATCCAAATTTTTGCTATTCCGTTATAAGGAATAATTGGATCACTGAAAGGGCCATCTCCTTCTGTATCCATTTTTAAATATAATTCTACACAAACAAATTCTCCATGGGAATATCCATTAGCATCTGCAAAATTATCTATCCAACCTCCAGTATCAAAACGATCAAGTTGAGAATTTGTGACTGTTGCAGCCGTATGACTAGAATATACTAATGAATAATACCAATGCATCAATGGTGCTACTGTTGTACCTGGGCTGAAACGAATTAGCTTACTTCCAAATGAAGTACTCCATTTAAATCCTTTTTCATATCTCAAATACCATCTAATCCATAATTTTTCATGCGGACCATCATCAAATTCAACTCTCACAACTCCACTATCATGGTTATGACCGTCATATTTCCAAAATCTAGCTCCCCCCATGCCTTCACTTCCTGGTCTTTTTGCATCAGGAGTAACTTGAGTGTAAGTATCCCCAGGACCTACTCCTGCTCCCCAGTTCCAGGCAATACCATCATTTTCAACATGCGCGCAGCTTATTTCGCCCTCTACTCCCCTTTGAGAACAAGGCCCATAATCAAAACTTGTCGACCAGGGTAGGCTAATTCCAGCATATGAAGAATAAGGTATAAACGCAAAAAAGCACAAAAAAAACCAAAATTTGATTTTCACAACATACTCCTTCTTATTAGGTGCATAAAAATTTAACTCTTGTCTGAAGTATGTTAGACTGCATTTTGCATGCCGGACATGTAACTGCTTAAATAATAAGATAAATCAGTTAAAAGATGTCAAAAATATGAATAATTGGAGAAAGTTGGAAATATTATAGAGTCTACCGCTTTACGAATAAGAACAAAATACTTAGCATTAAATATTGCAATCATCTATATAACAAATATTATTTAAATGTTTAAAAATTTATTTAACAATACTATCTCTTAAACTTAATTCTATACCATTTGATTTTAAAAAACTATAATCATCAACAAAACGAAAATAGGCATCTTTATCTTTATAATGAAAACGAAGTCTCATGCAATATATTTCTTCAATATTAATATTCCATTCATTTCCTAAAGACAGATTATCATCTTTAAGTATTTTATTCAATCTATAACAATTTATAGAGGCATCAACTTGCTGTTGAGCATTTTTTCTTATATTTTCGTGATTGTTCTCATGGAGAAAATATAAAATTTTTTCTCTTAATTCAGATATTGAAGAAATTAAAGAGCCATTTTCAAAACCAATTAATTCTTTGGTTCCAATATCTGCATTTTTAAACATTATTACTGGTGTTCCAGCCAATAAGGATTCAGCCACACCGACATACGAACCTTCCTTATGTGAAAGTGCACAAAAAACTTTTGCCCGCTGAAAATAGTTTCTTAATTCTTTTTGCGAAGGTTCTTCTATAATTACGACTCGATCTAATACTCCATACTCATTTGCTTCTTTCTTCAAGGAATCTGCTGTTCTACCACCCCAAGGTGTACCGACACATACTGCAGAAATTTCACTTGGCAATTTACTCAACGCTTTGAATAAAATCCAATGTCTTTTAAATGTTGCAAAGTTTGCTACCATCAGACAGTCGATATCCCTTGGGCCATTATATCCTGAAAAGAACGAACTGTTAACCCAGCTAGCAGCATTAAAAGGCAATGACTTGCAACAAGAACCAAGACGAAGGCATAAAATGCGCTCTCTTGAATGTACAGGCATAACATAAAATTTTTCTTGTGAACGTGATGCAAGCTTTAATAAGGATGACGAAAAAAGGCCAGTCCATGAAGGAATAAATATTATTTGATATTTATTTTGTATATCTTTGAATTTTTTTAAGTTTACAATTTTTTCTAACTCACCTTCAAAAGAAATTAGCAAAAACCCCTTTTCTTTTTCAGAAACAAAAGGCTTTATAATTATCGAATTGTACAGTGTTGTATAATTATTTATATAATCTTTATTGCTGATTTTTGCAAAAGACAGTGTTTGATTTAAGATAAACTTGTTTAGAGGCAAATTAGGATAAAAAGACAAAATTCTAGAAAATATTAAA
>PXEJ01000407.1 GCA_003566215.1 Cyanobacteria bacterium T3Sed10_376R1m
TCCAGAGAAGAAACATGCCCCATTGTATCCGTGATTCGAATATCCATATCCGGACTAAATAACGAGTACATAAATCCGATATCTTCAAGACTCTCAACTCCTGCTATCGTACTGCCATCTTTTTCCGGCAAATCTTTCAGTAACCTTGATTTGGTCTTATAATTATCCGCCGGGTCAGTTAAAAATAATCCGATACCTCCCTTAAATCTGTCATCGTACATATGCTCATAGTAATCTGCTTCCAGGTCAACTTCTACATATATTTCATGAATGTCATAATCATCATGATCGGCTTCAGGTAAATTACTGTCATGAATAAAAATTTTCCAGATATCCGGATTATCTTCACTTTGTTCTGCTCTGTAAGCCACAACTGAATGCCCACCGGTAAGATTACCCTCAGGGAAAAGCGTAAGAGAATGATAGGACTCCTCACTTGCTTCGATATCAAGCATAGCTAATATTTCCGGTAATTTTTGTGAAGGAGGGGCAAAAATAAAATCTGATTCTAATAAATCTTCAAGTGTTATCTCTTCTCCGGAAGTTATCTTATCAACTAAATTCTGTAGTAAATTTGCATTTAATGAATTTAAAAAGCTTTGAATAAAATGATCTCTGGAAAACTGCCTGACCCATACCATGTTCATCATTTCACGTATATCATTATTCACTTCTGCATCATACAAGTTCTGTGTTGAAATACTGGCGCCTAAATTACTTAAAGCAGAATTACCATCTCTAAATGCTATTAAGCTTGTGACTGAAAAACCATGGCAAACTCCGGCAAATCCATTGCTTGTTAATGATTTCCACAAAACAGTTGCCTTGAGGCCGGGAATAATATTATTTCCAGGCCAAGTAAATCCAGCAATTGCTTCATCTTCACCAAAGGCTCTTATTAAAGAATTAAAACTTGGAAAGTGCCATGATTCCCCACCCAACGGAAAATTTAAAGGGCCTTTATATTCGATATCCTGCCATTTCTCTTCAGGAAACATTACTGATTCCAGGTTTCGCATTTGCCACCCATGAATCACAGGGTCATAAAGTTCGTAAGTTCCATCAGATAATAGTCTTCTGATATGGTAAAACGGTTCATTTTCATCCAGAATCGTAAAAACGCCTGCCTCATCATTAGCCCTCTCATAATCAACGCTTTCAATTCTCAATTCCAGCTCTTCCAGATGATTAGCTGAAAAAGTGTATAGATATGGAAGTTGGTCAGGTGCAATACTGCTATTAATTAACTGCCAGTTTTCACCACCATCTACTGAATAACTGAGTGAAACATTTTCAACTCTGTCACCTCTTTGCCAATTTAGGTTGAATTCAGTTCCATTATTTATGTAGGAACCTTCAGTTGGTACACTTGTAAATTGAACAAACGTCTGATTCAAACTAGCAACACCTGCATCAATAACAAGAAAATCTCCCGCCATCCATTTATTATTGTTACTGTCAACTGTCAGCCAGTCTAGTTGGCGATAAAACTCATCTTCTTCAGCAAGTGTAGTCCAGGATGATCCATCAAACTCCGCGAGTCGGCCTGAACGTGTGTTATCTTCGGTATCCCCAAAATCACCGAAACTTGCCCATATATATGTGTCTTCTTCAACTGCATGAACTCTCACAAAGTTACTTGGTAACCCGCCAATATAAGTCCATTCATCATTTTCAAACCGCATCAAGCCCCCGTTTGATGGCCCAAATTCGGTTGGAAATGCACTTACCAGTAATTGACTCTCTGATTGTGCAACTACGGCGGACACCCAGTTACTTGGAAGGTCAGAGTTCTCGGTTGTAAAATGATCCCAGTCCTCTCCTGTTTTTCGATATAATCCACCGTCTTCATGGTAAGTTGTAATCCATAAGTCATCACCTGTGGATGCAAGATATCTCACCGGAAGTTCTTCTTCTATGTGAGCTGATTCAGCCGGATCGGGTAACAAACTATTTGTGTAATCATAAATATCGAACTCTAGTTGATTATAGCTAAAAAATCCAACCAACCTGGGATAACTGTACAATAACCACATTTTTCCATTGTCATCCTGAATAATGTCAACCATTCTCTCATTCTCATATCCGGGTTCAGGCAGATCAGAATTAGCCGGGGTTCTGACAAGTAGCTCCATATAATTTAAGCGCTTAATGATCAAGTTATACCCATCAGAAAAATAGATATCTCCATTATCATGTATGTGCATAGGAATTGACAAAATTTGATTGCCATTATTGTTCGGTATATCAAAGGTTCGGTGAACCGCCCAATCTCCATTTCTGAATCTCATCAAAAGACCTTTATAATCACCATCATTTGTCTCACCAGCTCCAATCGCGAATATATCACCGTTAAAAGGTGACTCCTGAACATTTGAGATATGCAGTGAAGCCATATTATTAATTAGCTCAACGCTCAGGAAAAATCCGTCAAAATGCCATCCGGGGTTAATTTGATCTTCTGCTATTTCAAGCTTTTCCTGGCCGGTTATTTCCATACTTGTTGCCATTTGGGCAAAAGCGCTGTTTACCGGTAAACAGATTAAACCAATCAACAGTGTTGATAATAGATACAAGTAACTTTTCTTAGTGGCTTTAGCTAATATTTTCATAGTTCCCCCCTTATTAAATTTGTTTTTTTAATTATCAAAAAAGTTTACCCTGAAAATGTTCCAAATCTGGTTTGATTCGGTGCCAATAATTTTTTCATCCACTTCAGGCCATTCAGATATTTCAGCTAGATCGTCTCCATCTTTATATGATCTTCCACTGCCATTCGGTATTCTGCCCGGTACCCCAGAATTCTCGATCATGACACCTGCCAGCTGTGGATCACTGATACCTGCAGATGTTACCGTTCCGGAAAACAAACTCACCAATTCAACAATTTGGCCATCGAAATTCTGAGTTTGTTCAATAAAAACTGAAAAGTTATTACCATCACCGGAAATAAAACCACCTTCAGGTGCTATTTCCGGTTCTTCATAATGTCTCATCCTTATAGTTACTTCATTGTTTACCACATCCTGTTCATCAAACATGATATACAGATCATACCAATTGCATTCTGCACAAGGATCATTCGGCACTAGTGTTTCAACTAACTCAAACGGCCTCATTACAACCGTTACACTATTATTCGCTTTTGCTTTTGCCTGATTTCCTAACAATGCAGAAACGATATCCGGCGGATTATCTCCTCTGTGAATTGTCATTGATAAA
>PXEJ01000373.1 GCA_003566215.1 Cyanobacteria bacterium T3Sed10_376R1m
GTCATTTTAGCTGAACAGGGACAATATAAAGAAGCTTTGCCAGAAAATCAACTAATTTCCTTACAAGTGCCTTAAAACCTGTAAATGTTGAGCAACAGAAGCCAATGTATTAGCCACAATCATCCCACTAGCGGCAACTGCTGGTACTCCAATACCCGGAAAAGTAGAGTCACCGCAACAATATAAGCCATTGAGAGGGGTAGTTGAACTGGGAAAAAGACTTTCCCCCGCATTCCATGCCGCCCCATAGGTGCCTTGATAACGTCTTAAAAAGCGTTTATGGGTGAGGGGTGTACCAACCAATGTAACTTCACATCTTTCTTTAATATCAGGAATAAATCTTTCTAAAGCTGACCACATAATTTGCGATCGCACTTCCTTCATCTTTTCGTACTCAGGAGTATTTCTTTTCAAATCCTGCCACAAAAAATAAGGCTCAGTGGCGGGAGTATAAACATGAATGCAATGCTTTCCCTCTGGGGCTAAACTAGAGTCAAGTAAAGAGGGAATCGACACCGCCACCACATTTTGCTCTGCTGTTACCCCCCTATCCCAATCATTAACAATCAGATGATGACAAGGCAAATCATCGGCAATGCCAGTTCCATCAATTCCCAAATGTAAGTGCATAAAACTATCATTCATCGGCGTATTTTGAGCAGATTCCACAAAATTAGGAGGTAATACCCCCTCAGCAATCAAAGGCAGAGTATCCCAAATAGAAGCATTAGAAATCACAGCTTTACGGGCATTAATCGTTTGACCATTACGCAACCTTACCCCCACAGCCCGATTATTCTGAGTCAAAATTTCCGAGCAATGACTAGATAACCACAACTGCCCCCCAAACTTTTCCATCCCCCTAACCAAAGCCTTAACAATCGCTTCACTACCCCCCACGGGATAATCTAACACCACCTCAGGGCGATACCATTCCCTAAACATAAAAGCCATCTCCGCCGCCGAAGTACCATCTGCGGGTAAACCAGACAACATAAAACAAAGTAAATTAAGCCAATTACGAATAAAATCATCCGTTACCACCTCATCCATCACCTTGCCAAAACTCCCCGACAACTTACCCGCCCAAAAAGCATAGGGAAGGATAGATAAAGCATAGGGTGCAAGGGTGACAATAGCTCCCCAATCATAACGAAAAGCCCCCGGAGGAATTGCCATAGAAGCCTTACCTAAAGGTTTCATTACCTCTTGTAATTTACGCCACTGCCTACTCGCTTCTTCTCCCCGCAAATCGAGCAACACATTATTAAAAGCATCAGCACCCACCGCCACATCAAAATAACCCTCCGGCAACCAACAACCCCAATTATTGTAAGTTTTCCACTCAATATCCTCTCCAATCACATCTAAAACTTGCCGTAAAGGATTGCTCGAGGGAGAATAAGATAATCCAGAAAATAGAGAAGGTCCAGAATCGAATTTAAATCCTTGATATTCAAAACCATGGGCTGCCCCTCCAGCCAAATTATGACTTTCACAGATAATTACTTTATAGCCATACTTTGCCAACATCGCCCCACAGCACAAACCTCCCAAACCACTACCAATAATTACAACATCGGTATCCGTCATGATCATAAATTATTCCCCCTCAAATTTTGCTTTTCAGACTTATTTCTTTAGAATAGTGAACTACCCAGACCTGACGGTACAGTGTAGGCTTCCTGCCCAGAAACCAGCGTTGTAGTGGATTTCTTTCGTCCTCCCTTACTTCGACTTGCAGTTTGGCGACAGGCTTTATCCCCCGTTCCAGAGGTGAGGGGCTGTCTCTGGAATTTATTTCCAGAGCTTGTAAGCCCCGTCTTTAATATTCGTAGTCCTTCATCTCGGATGTTGATTGCCGCATTTATATCCCTATCATGTTTTGTGCCGCACTTTACACATCCCCAGTACCTTAAATCCATTGGTAAGCTACCTATTTTGTTTAAGCACACATGACAAGTCTTTGAGCTTGGGAAAAATCTATCTACTTCAATGTAAACTTTTCCTTCCCATTCTGCTTTATATTTCAGCATCGTGCAAAATTGCCCCCAACCCACTTGTTGAATTGCTTTGGCGAGACAGTGATTTTGCATCATACCTTTAACGTTCAGATTCTCTACTGCAATTACTTGGTTTTCGTTTACTATCCTACGAGATAGTTTGTGTAGAAAATCCTCACGGCAATTAGTGATTTTTTTATGTACTTTTGCAACTTTTAATCTTGCTTTATTGCGGTTATTAGAACCTTTTTGTTTCCGAGATAATTGTTGCTGTTTTCTTTTTAAATTAACTTCATGTTTTTTAAGTATTTTTGGGTTATCAAACTTACTACCATCACTGGTAATAGCAAAATGGGTTAAACCCAAATCAATTCCTATGGCTTTACCGTCTGTTGATGTTTGTGGTTTTTCTTTCCCATTCTCATACAGAATAGAAGCCCAGTATTGATTACAGCAATTTTTGGTAATAGTTACGGTTTTAATTTTTCCCTCAATAGGGCGATGAATTTTAGAGTAAATTAAGCCAATTTTAGGAACATTAAGACAGTCGCCTTTAATACTGACATTGCTAGGGTACTGTAAAGATTGCTTACCATGTTTGCTCTTGAAATTAGGATACTTAGCACGTCTTTCAAAGAAATTATTAAAAGCGACTCCAAGATTTAAACAAACTTGCTGTAAACATTGAGAGTAGGTTTCTTTTAACCAAGCAGTTTCTTCTTGTTTCTTTAAGTGTGGGAGTAATTTTTTCACATCATATCCAGACAAGCCTTTTCCTGTTTCTTGATAAGTTTTGTTCATTAAATTCAGAAAATGATTCCATACCCATCTACAACTACCAAAGGCTTTTGCCAATGCTAGTTTTTGAGATAAATCTGGGTAAATTCTTACTTTAACTACTTTTAACATCAAATTAGAGCAAACAAGGTTTAGTATAAATTATGTTAACATATGATTCTAGGAAATGTTGAATCCTTCGGATATTTTTTTATTGGGCGATTCATCCCACACCTGTTTAATTATTTTTTTGTAGAAAACAAGGTGTGGGATTTCTCGCCTAAGAAGCTAAAAAACCCTCTAAACAATAGAGATTAAAAAGTCTTAACTAAACAAAAATTAGACTTAGCACATAGCAAATATTTTAGCCTTGAGCATTTTTAGGCAAAATTAAGAGTTTTTTGAACATATTGGGCTAATATGTTATTGAATAATCAAC
>PXEJ01000413.1 GCA_003566215.1 Cyanobacteria bacterium T3Sed10_376R1m
AACGAAAGAAGGATTAGAAAAACTAAAAACAGAAGAGTTTGACTGTCTAATTATTGGCGGTGGTGCTACGGGTACTGGTTCTGCATTTGAGGCTAACCAAAGGGGCTTAAAGACTGCGTTGGTTGAACGTTTTGATTTTGCTTCGGGGACAAGTAGCCGTAGTACGAAATTATTGCATGGTGGCGTTAGATATTTAGAACAGGCTTTTAAGCAGTTTGATTTGGATCAATTAAATTTGGTTCGAGATGCGTTATCGGAGCGGAAAAATGTTATTCAAATTGCTCCTCATCTGGCTAAACCTTTACCTTTGATTATTCCGTTATACCAGTTTTGGCAGTTGCCTTATTTTTTTACTGGTTTATTAATGTACGATCTTTTGTCTGGGAAGCAGAGTTTAGGACGCAGTAGGTTGTTAAGCATTAAGGATACTTTGGAGTTGTTTCCTTCTCTCAATACTGAAGGTATGATTGCTAGTGTGATGTATTATGATGGGCAGTTTGATGATGCTCGGCTTAATGTGGAAGTAGCGATGAAGGCTATTGATGAAGGATGTGCGATCGCAAATTACCTAGAAGTCATCGAAATTATTAAAGAAGAAGGTGTTTGTCGGGGAGCAAAAGTTCAAGATAGTTTGACAGGAGAAACCTTTACTATTAAGGCTCAAGTGGTAATTAATGCTACAGGCCCATATAGTGATAGTATTAGACATTTAGACCAACCTGAAGCCGAGAAAATTCTTAAAGTAAGTTCGGGGGCTCATATTGTCCTAGATAAATCCTTTGCCCCCGGAGACGGGGCATTATTAATTCCTAAAACTGATGATGGGAGGGTTATTTTCATTCTACCTTGGCGAGAATTTGCCCTAATCGGCACAACCGACGAGGAAGCAACAGTTACAGATTCTCCCCAGGCTAAGGAGGAGGAAATTGAGTATTTAATCAAATATGCGAATCAATATCTACAAAAAACCGTAACAAGAAAGGATGTGCTTTCGTCTTGGAGTGGATTACGCCCCCTTGTGTCTCCTACCCATCAGGCAAACTCTACGGCTAAAATTTCTAGGGATCATACTATTCTTAAATCTAAGAGTAATTTAATTACTATTACGGGGGGAAAATGGACGACTTTTCGCAAGATGGCAAAGGATGCTGTCAACCAAGCAATTAAACAATTGCCCTTTACCAATAATATTTCTCCTTCTCCATCTACCCTGACAGCAGTAGCAGGGGGAGAAAATTATGATTTTGAGCTTTTAGATCAAAAGTTGTCAACAACCATTGAAGATGGAGCTATTAGACATCACTTGATTAATTATTATGGGTCAAGGGCGATCGCAATTCAAGCCATTATCGAAGAATGTGGACTAGAGCGTTTAACTCCTCAATATCCCTTTATCAGTGCAGAAGTGATTTATGTTTGTCGCTATGAAATGGCACAAAAACCCGAAGATATTTTATCTCGTCGTTTTCGTCTTACCTTCCTAGACTCCGCCGTTAGCGAACAAGTAAAGGAAAAAGTTGGAAAAATAATGGATAAAGAAAAATCTGCCATTAGTCCAGAAAAATTAACTGTTAACTCTTAACTTGTATAAGTTAGAAACTAATTCACTTTTCACGCAAAATTATAGATAACTTACTCATTATAAATGAGTGAGTTTGAAAATAATTAAGTATTTTTTTATCAGTGAAGGTTTAAGATTTTTTTGTATTCCTAGTTTAAATAACCCCTTTCTAATTTTTGGGGAATTAACAACATCGTTTTTTATGACGATTCATTTAGGAATGCTATATATTGATTAAGTACGAATAGCTATTACCCTAACTATATTATGTCCTCTATTACCAAAACCAGTTCTCGCCAAAGGGAAATAGTTGAAATTGTTCTTAGCAATGGCTGGGACTATATGCGCGGTATTTTAACTGGAGGAAAATCTGACAAACCACAGTTGCCCACTCCAGAAGTATTGAGTCGTATTCTAATTCAACTAGGCCCTTTTTATGTCAAATTTGGTCAATTGTTAAGCACCCGCCCTGATTTGTTACCTTCTCGGTATATTGAGGCTTTAACCGCTTTACAAGCTGATGTGCCTCCAGTGTCATGGGATGAAATTGAAGGGGTTTTATTGGCACAATATAATAAACCTTTAGAGAGTATTTTTACTACCTTAAACCGTGAACCTGTGGCGGCAGGATCGATCGCACAAATACACCGTGCTACATTGGTAAGTGGTGAGGAAGTGGCGATTAAGGTACAACGACCTAATATTGAGCGTATTGTCAATCAAGATATTACCATTATTAAGGGTATTGCTGATTTAGTCTCTTTGAGTGATTTTGGTAATGATTATGATGTGGTAAGTTTGGCTGAAGAATTTACTAATGCGGTGTTGGCAGAGTTAGATTTTACCAAAGAAGCAACTTATACTGATAAATTAAGAAATAATCTTGCTTTAAGTAAGTGGTTTGATCCGAAAAAAATAGTTGTTCCGAAGATTTATTGGGACTATACTATGAAAAAAGTTTTGGTGATGGAATGGTTGGATGGTGTTCCTATTTTGAAAGCAGATATTCCTGATTTTCAAGAAAAACCAAATAATAATCCTAGAACTGAATTAAGTACGTTATTATTTAGGGCTTTTTTCCAACAAATATATGTGGATGGTTTTTTCCATGCTGATCCTCATCCGGGCAATATTTTTTATTTAGATGATGGTCGTATTGCTTTAATTGACTGTGGTATGATTGGTAGGTTAGATCCTCGTACTCAGCAATTGTTAACAGAAATGTTGTTGGCGGTGGTGGATATTGATGCTCAAAAATGTGCTCAATTAACTTTAGAATTATCGGAAAATGTTTCTCTCAAAACTAATATTTCTAGCTTAGAAAATGATTATAATATTATGTTGAGAAGATATTATAATATGAGCCTTGCTCAAATAAATTTTAGCGAAGTTTTTTACGAAATTTTAGAAGTAAGTAGAAAAAATAAAATTAAGTTACCCGGCAATATGGGATTGTACGCCAAAAGTTTGGCAAATTTGGAGGGGGTTGCCCGTCAGTTTAATCCTCAAATTAATTTATTAGATGAAATTAAGCCTTTAACTTTTGATTTACTCCGTCGGCAATTGTTGGGGGAAACTCCTTTACAAACAGTTTTTCGTACGGTGTTGGATTTGAAATCGGTGGGGTTGCGATCGCCCCGTCAACTAGATGT
>PXEJ01000161.1 GCA_003566215.1 Cyanobacteria bacterium T3Sed10_376R1m
GCCCACATGTCCTCTAATTTTTTTGGAGTGTTGAAAGGTTTAATTTTCCTATTGGTAATTTGATATATGGCTTGAACCCGTGATTTATTTCCACTCATAATTTTTTCACTCTAGCAAAACTTATTGACTCTAACTTTAGTGACTACGGAGACTTCGTAAAGTTTATTCTGAACAATTTTTTAGTATTTTTTAAGTTACAAAGAGCAATAAAACTGGGGTTGCTTAATTATGGTGTGAAATATCATTAAATCATAATAAATATTCAATATTTTAAATATTATTACTATTCCCAATGGTTGATAAGCATAGTCGAATCATTATTCACCTAAACTAAAAATCCTACCTTTATTCAGCAACGCCCCACCGATAATCTTGTACACTTACACAAGGCTTGTCATAAGCAAGTACATTCTAAATCCAAGTTGAAGGCTTGAGGTAAGGCTTGAGCCGTGTGATTAGATAGAAATAGTCACCCACGGTTCTTAGGGGAGCCGAGAGAGGTGACTCTCGAACCTTTCCCACTATTCAAGAATCAAAAAAATATCCCCTCTTAAATTAAAATAGACTTTAGCAACAAAAATGTTGTTTAAATACCTTAAAATAGACTTAAACAACAAAAATGTTGTTAAACTACAAATAGTCAGTACATAAACAAAATAAATTAAAATGAGTGCCACCGTTAAAACCCTAGTAAATCAACCCTATAAGTATGGATTCATTACTGATATAGAATCCGATAGCATTCCTAAAGGTTTAAATGAAGACGTGGTTAGATTAATCTCTGCCAAAAAAAACGAACCAGAATTTATGCTGGAATTTCGCCTCAAAGCCTATCATCAATGGTTGAAAATGACTGAACCAACGTGGGCTCATGTAGGCTATCCCAAAATTGACTATCAAAATATTATTTATTACTCCGCACCAAAACAAAATTCTAAAGAAAAACTAAAAAGTTTAGATGATGTTGACCCGACTCTTCTCGATGCCTTTGAAAAATTGGGCATTCCTTTATCAGAACAAAAAAGATTAAGCAATGTGGCCGTAGATGCTATCTTTGATAGTGTTTCTATCGGAACCACCTTTAAAGAAAAATTAGCCGAAGATGGCGTAATATTTTGTTCCATCTCCGAAGCCCTAGAAGAACACTCTGACTTAGTACAAAAATATTTAGGGTCTGTTGTTCCTACTGCCGATAACTATTTCGCAGCCCTTAACTCCGCCGTGTTTAGCGACGGTTCATTTGTATTTATCCCCAAAGGAGTCAAATGTCCCATGGAACTATCCACCTATTTCCGTATCAATAACGGAGATACTGGTCAGTTTGAGCGGACTTTGATTGTGGCCGAAGAAGGGGCATCGGTTAGTTATTTAGAAGGGTGTACCGCCCCTATGTATGACAGTAATCAACTCCATGCGGCTGTGGTGGAATTAGTTGCCCTAGATAATGCTGATATTAAATATTCCACGGTGCAAAACTGGTTTGCTGGAGATGAAAAAGGCAAGGGTGGTATTTATAATTTTGTCACGAAGCGCGGATTGTGTAAGGGAGTTAACTCAAAAATCTCTTGGACACAGGTAGAAACAGGCTCTGCCATAACGTGGAAATATCCTAGTTGTGTATTAGTAGGAGATAATTCCGTAGGGGAATTTTATTCCATTGCCCTGACTAATAATATGCAACAGGCAGATACTGGTACAAAAATGATTCACATTGGTAAAAACACCCGTAGCACGATTATTTCTAAAGGGATTTCGGCGGGTAACTCTAAAAATAGTTACCGTGGTTTAGTCAAAATGGGTAATAAGGCAAAAGGTGCAAGAAATTACTCTCAATGTGATTCGATGTTAATTGGGGATAACGCTGAAGCAAATACCTTCCCTTATATTCAAGTGGATAATAATACGGCTAAACTTGAACATGAAGCCTCTACCTCTAAAATTGGGGAAGACCAATTGTTTTATTTTGCCCAAAGAGGTATTTCTGAAGAGGATGCAATCTCTATGTTAGTTAGTGGTTTTTGTAAGGATGTTTTAAATGAGTTACCGATGGAGTTTGCCGCTGAAGCTGATAAGTTACTCAGTCTTAAATTAGAAGGCAGTGTCGGTTAAAAAAATTGATGTGTTGAAATTGAACCAAAATTTTTTGGATGAGTTATATTTATTTTTAGAATAAGCTGACCTTCTCCCCTCTATGGTGCTTAAAATAGTAATAAATGGGAGAGGTTCAATTCTTAAAATTTAAAGATTATTGGCACTCAAATATCATGAGTTCAACACAAAGAAATTTGCCCCTTGTTTCAGTGATTATACCTGCTTATAATGCGGAGGCTTTTATCGGTGAAACTTTAGAATCAGTCATTTCTCAGACTTATAAAAATATAGAGGTTTTAGTGGTTGATGATGGTTCTGGGGATCAAACCTCTAAAATTGTTGAGTCTTTTGCCCAAAGAGATTGCCGAATTATTCTTTTACAACAAAAGAATGCGGGTGTTGCGGCAGCACGAAATTTAGGTATTAAAGAATCTCGTGGGGAATATATTGCTCCCTTTGATGCTTTTGATCTTTTTTTGATGTTGCGTCCGGGCTTTTACCGGTTATTTGTTTCTTGTTCTTTATATCTAATTTTAAAACCTTTTATTCAGTTAATTTGGGGTGATCTAGAAAATGAGAGGATATTTAGAAAGGAAGTATTGCCCGAGTCGGAGAAAATTAATGTAAATGATATTCGCAATAATCTTGATCAATTTCTTAAACCTAGTTGGAAACCCTATGATCAGGTTATTTCTCGAAGATGGTCTCGAATCCAAGAAATGAATTTAATTTATCTTGATGCAGGGAGATAAATTAAAGACCCGAGCCTTACGCCCATCGTAAGCATCTCGTATTGCTGCTACCTTCCGGTCCTGACAAGGTTTGAGCGTTGCGATCGCATAAGTTCGAGTCATTTAACATTATAACCTTTTTGGGCATTAGATTACAACTAAAAGTAATTGGATTTCAGGGTAAACGCATACTAAAAATTTAAGTATGCTTTTGCCTCGCCTGTAGTAACTAAAAGTACAGTTATTTATTTATGTTATGACATGTTATAGCAATTATCATGGTTACGGGCTACAAAATGATCCCCCTAAATCCCCCGCAAATTCGGGGGACTTGAGAATAATAAATGTATCTCATAATTATAAAAAACGCTATATATA
>PXEJ01000349.1 GCA_003566215.1 Cyanobacteria bacterium T3Sed10_376R1m
GTATCGTATTATTACTAGCCTATGGTTAACTTTAACCATCGTTTTTAGCTTAGGAGTAAATAATGCTAACGCTACGGGAGTTTATGATATACCTATAGTAAATGCAGGGGAACAGGTATGGATCGTTGATCAAGCAGACACCCTCAGTCGTGCTACCGAAGTTAAACTTGACGGGATGCTAGAAAATTTAGCAAGTTCTACTGGCAATGAGGTCAGAATGTTAACTATTCGCCGATTGGACTATGATTTAACCATTGATTCTTTTGCCGATGAGGTGTTTACTAAATGGTATCCTAGCCCCGAAGAACAGACCAATCAAGCCCTTTTGGTAATGGATACTTTAACTAATCGTACGGCTCTACGTGCGGGGGAAAAATTACAAAGTCTTCTAACTCCCGAAATTGCCCAAAGTGTCCTCAAAGAAACTATGGTTGTACCCCTAAAAAACCTCCAATATAATCAAGCTTTCGTGGATGCGGGCGATCGCATGATAGCAGTTTTATCGGGACAAGAAGACCCAGGCCCTCCTGTAGTACAAGAGTTAAACATTGAGGGGACATTTTCCACTGCGGAGGAAACTGATGATGGTATTGCCACTGTCTGGGTAGTAGTTTTAGTGGCCCTAGCCACCCTAATTCCTATGTTGACATACTTTTGGTATGTAGGATTCCCGGGAAATTAGGGTAAAATGAGAACATGAAAGATATTTCATACTTTATATAAACCCTTTAACAAACAAGCCAAACATCATGATTACAGACACAATGGCTATCAAACACTATCAAAAGTTAACTGATGGCATGGTAGATTTATGGAACAGAGGCAGTCGTTATGAAGAATTAAGAGTTTATATGGATGGATATTTGACTTGTTTACGTCAGACCAAT
Organism: Cyanobacteria bacterium T3Sed10_376R1m; assembly: GCA_003566215.1. Taxonomy (GTDB): domain Bacteria; phylum Cyanobacteriota; class Cyanobacteriia; order Cyanobacteriales; family Cyanobacteriaceae; genus Cyanobacterium. Next base: position 888 of record PXEJ01000349.1, read on the forward strand.
ATCATAGAACCTTACTTAATTCATCGCCTAGAAGAAGAGACTTTTCGCTTTTTACGTGATCCCTCAAACTTTGAACTAGCAATGCCTTTAATGCAAAAAGAACACGATTACTATTAAATTTTGGTGAAGAACTATAAAAAAATATTATTATTGTTAGGGGCGTTTTGCGGAACGTCCCTAATGCTTTTTTGTCCTAAACTTTACTCAAAATGATCTATGGCTGACTCAATTATGTATCAAGAAGATGGTTATGTGGTGCTAGAAACCAATAAACCTGAAGAGTTGATGACGAAAACAGATTTACTCAATAAATTAAGTCAAATTTTGAGTTTACAAAAGGATTTGCCCCGTGATGTTCAAAAATATGAAACCCTAGAACAACAGGCAGAATATTTATTAGATAATTATTGTGAGTTTAATGTGGATGAAAATAATTATTTACAATGGTATGTTGTTCGTTGGGAAAAAAGGTAATTAACTTTGATAATAGAGAATGATCTTCGTCTTAAAATTAGTTTTGCACCCCTAAAAATAGATGAAGTATATAATTTGGCTGACTCTCCTCAAAATGGTGCAGTAGTATTGATGAGTGGTACGGTGAGAAATCAGACGGAGGGTAAACCGGTTAAGTATCTGGAGTATCAGGCTTATGAACCAATGGCGATTAATGTTTTTAAGCAGATATGCCATCGCATTTATGAACAATGGACTGATGTTAATACTATAGTTATACATCATCGGATCGGCAAATTGGCGATCGGTGACATAAGTGTACTGGTTGCCGTTGGTTGTCCCCATCGAGGGGAGGCTTTTGAAGCCTGTGGTTATGCCATTGATACCCTAAAGCATAATGCTCCTATTTGGAAAAAAGAACACTTTGCCGATGGTGCAACCAGTTGGGTTAGTATCGGTGCTTGTGAGGAATTTGCGGGAAAACAAAGAGAGTTTGAAACTTAGTAGTCACTATCGGCTACACATATTCCTTTACACTGTATTCCATTAGTTGCGGTACGTTTACAATGAGGACATAAAATTTCTTCTTCTTGTTCAGCTTTAGATTGATTTTCTTTATTTATATTTTGGTTATTTTTTGGGGTAGTTGATGATGTCATTAATCTATATTTTACTGTGCAGTCTTCTCTGACTTTATTGTAAACAAATATTAAGATTCCTTGCAAATATATACAAGACTGTATTTTCCATGAATAAATCAGCCAATCAAATGATCATCGGTTTGACAGGGGGCATTGCTACGGGGAAAACCACTGTTACTAATTACTTAGAAAATAAATATCAAATTCCTGTTATTGATGCTGATATTTTGGCGAAAGAAGCGGTTAATAAAAATACGCCTATTTATAATCAAGTTATAGAAAGATATGGAGAAAATATTTTAAGGGATAACCTTGAATTAAACCGTCAAAAACTGGGGGATATTATTTTTAATAATGATGAAGAAAAAGCTTGGTTAGAAAAGCAAATTCACCCCTACGTTATAAAAAGAATAAAAACTGAAGTTAATCGCTTGAATAATCCTATTATAGTATTATCAATTCCTCTTTTATTTGAAGCTAATATGACAGATTTAGCGACTACTATTTGGCTTGTTTATTGTGATTTTGAAACTCAACTTTATCGCTTACAACATAGAAATAATTTGTCTAAAAAAAGTGCGATCGCCCGTATAAAAAGTCAAATGCCTTTAGAGGAAAAAATAAAAAAAGCTGATTTAATCATAGATAACAATAAAGGAAAAGAAAATTTATATAATCAACTAGATAACTGGATCAACAAAATTTAACTTAATATTTGATTAATCATCAATTGTCCTTGAGTGCCATAACTGCCTCCAAAAAGATTGTAATGATTGAGGATGTGATACAGATTATAGATGGTTTTTCGTTGTGGGTAACCAGAGTCTAATGGCCACTGTTGATTATATCCATCATAAAAAGAAGAAGGAAAACCGCCAAAAAGTTGACTCATGGCAATATCTACCTCTCTATCTCCGTAATAGGTGGCAGGATCAAAAATAATGGGTTCTCCATTGTCACAAAAAGCAACATTACCTGACCATAAATCCCCATGAACAAGGGATGGTTTTGGTTTGTGGTGATTTAGTTTTTCTCGAATAACTTCTATTATATTTCCTTGATTACCAAAATGAGTCCCTTTTCTACTGGCTAATTTAAGCTGATAGCCGATTCTTTTTTCTGCGAAAAAGTTTGCCCAATTGTCTGTCCAGTGGTTAATTTGAGGGGTTGAACCAATGGTGTTATTCTCATCCCA
>PXEJ01000363.1 GCA_003566215.1 Cyanobacteria bacterium T3Sed10_376R1m
GCATTGCTATCTTGTATTTGCAAAGGACGATATAAAAACTGTTCACTAAATATATTAGAAATAGTTAAAAATCCGATAATTAAGGTAGTTATAGAACTAATCAAAGAACCAATAATAGGCCCGATCGCAATTTCAGGAATATGCACAGAACCAGTAATAGCTTCAGCGATCGCATTGATAAAAGAAGATAAAGTTTTTTGTAAACGCTTAAGAATTTTTGGTAAAAAAGGATACTTTTTTTCTTCAGACATATATCAGCAATTATGGGGTATAAAAATCTAAAATTTTAGCAATAAAATGCTAAAAATACATAAAATTCATGTAATAAATACATTAAAGTTTATTATTAGTATTGGATAATACAAAAACAACTATTTGAAACCTTATAGTATTCTTAAACATTTCTTAATAAAAAAGTAAATAACTGTTGTGAGGTTTTAATGTCCAAAAAGATTAGTAGCTTATCCTGTGCTGTTCTAAGTTTAGGTGCGATCGCGCTTCATTTCCCCGCCCAAGCAGAAAATCCCTTACAAGATTTTAACAGTGCCGATGCCATGGCACAAGTCACTTCCGTATCTCAACTAACAGACGTATCTCCCACAGATTGGGCTTATGAAGCCCTCCGTAGCCTAGTAGAGCGTTACGGTTGCATCGCTGGTTATCCAGATCGCACCTTTCGAGGTAATCGAGCCTTAAGCCGTTACGAATTTGCCGCAGGTTTAAACGCCTGTATGCAACAAATAGAAAGATTAGTCGCCGGGGGTAATGGAGGAGTTGATGAAGGAGACTTAGCCACCCTAAGAAGATTAGTTGGCGAATTTGAAACCGAACTCGCAACCTTAGGAGCCAGAGTAGATAACATCGAAGGAAAAGTCGCTTTCCTAGAAGAAAATCAATTTTCCACCACCACCAAACTAGCAGGGGAAGTTTCTTTTACCCTAGCACAGGCTTTTGGAGGATCAACTCAAAACTTCAACAGTGAGGCAGTTCTAACCAGTCGAGTTAGACTACAACTTGCCACCAGCTTTACAGGAAAAGACGTACTTTTCACCCGACTCACAGGAGGAAATTTAGGAACCTCTTTTGCTGGTCAAACATCGACTAATGAAGGACGTTTTGCCCATGATGGACAACGGGATAATGACTTAACCCTAGACCGTCTTCATTACTATTTCCCCGTCACCGAAAACCTCAGAGCATTTGCCATGGCAAGTTTAGGAGGACACCACTTCTACGCCGACACCTTCAACCCCGGATTAGAAGCCGGGGGAGGTGCTAACGGTGCATTATCCAGATTTGGAGAAAGAAACCCTCTCTATCGTCTTGGTTTAGGAGGGCAAGGTTTAGGTTTAAGACAACAACTAGGGCAAAACTTTGAAATTTCAGCAGGGTATTTAGCTAGGAGAGGAAATGTGCCGGGGGAAGGTAGCGGTTTGTTTGACGGCAACTATTCGGCTATGGGACAATTAGTATTTAAACCCAGTAACACATTCAAACTAGGATTTAGTTATTTTAAAGGACATGATCCTAATATTAATGCAGGTTCTGCTTTTAACTTTGGTGGTACAGGAACACAATTAGGCAATTTAAACCGACAAAGTTTGGTAAATTTAGGGATTAATGATAATAGTATAGGAGCAGTTTCCACAAACTCCTATGGCGTACAAGGACAATTTGATCTTAGCCCTAAATTTAGTGTTCGTGCATGGGGAGGTTATACCGATGCCACCATCGAAGGAGTAGGCAGTGCTGATATTTGGAACTATGCCGTTGCCTTTGCTTTTCCTGATTTAGGTAAAGAAGGAAGTTTGGGGGCGATTATAGTAGGTGCGGAACCCCATTTAACTGGTTTAACGGGTGCACCTTTTACGAAAGCGGACACTCCCTTACACGTAGAAGTGTCTTATAAATATCCCATCACCGACAAAATCAGTTTAACCCCCGGGTTAATTGTTTTAACCGCACCAAATCAAGATAAAAGTGCAAATGATCCTATTTATATAGGAACCCTAAGAACTACCTTTAGTTTTTAATTTGAACATCCAATTCTTAAATAGGGAGAAATATTTTCTCCAATATTTAAGATGATTCAACGGATTCCATCGCCCCTTGTACCAATACACAAATTTGGGATCTGCTTGACCATTCCGTGCCACCATAAAATATGGTGGTACAAGGGTGGGATCAAAATCTTCACAAGACATATATTCAATAACATAAGCCCAACGAGTATCTTGAGTTTGGTTGGGGGTAGTACTGTGTAGGGTTAAAGAAGAAAATAAAATTGCGTCACCCGGCTCTGCCTCAATTAAAATTGGATTTTCAGGTTCGCCACAAAACACCATATGATTACCCACTTTGTCATGGGGCAAAACTTTATTCTGGTGTTTGGGCACTAGCCACAACCCGCCATTATTACCAGTACTTTTAGTCAGGGCAATCCAGAGTTGATAGTGTTCGTCTTTTAGAGAATTGTAGGCATTGTCTTGGTGCCACGGAAATACCCCCGCTCCCGAACCTTTTGCCACTGCTTGATCCCAACGTACCCAAAAATTAGGACCAATAATTTGTTTGAGCAGATTAATTACTCTGGGTTGGGAGACTATTTCTTGTAATGCAGGGCTTTTGGCATAAACCCCGCTATAAAACATCATCGAACCCTTATTTAAAGCACTTACCCCGTCAATGGTTTCTGCGGCTTGAATATTTTTAATTAGGGCTTGCGCTTCATCCCTGGTAAATAACTGCTTATATTCAATGTATCCTTGAGTTTGAAATTGTTCTAATAAATTTGTTTTTATTTGAGAGATAGTTTTATTCATGCTCAAAATTGATAAAATTTGCTTATTTTATGATGGATCTAGTTATTTATTAATTATGAAAATTAAGAGTTTATTAAAGAAAAATATTTTACAGTATATAGTAGCAGTAAATAAGACAAAAAAAGAAATTTTAGTAGTTGAAGTAAGTACCAATGACTGCCACGATAGTCATATTTTCAAAAGTTTATTCGAGATTATTTATGAGGACGTTTAATAAATATCGGCTGATGGAGCTTATTACCGAAAAAAATATTATCGAGCAATTGAAACTAAAGGGGCTAAGGGGATTATTCCACCATCAAAAAACCCCCGAAAATGTCCAGAGATAGATTGTTAGCTCCCAAATAAA
>PXEJ01000153.1 GCA_003566215.1 Cyanobacteria bacterium T3Sed10_376R1m
GAACTTGTCCACCTAAATCAGGATTATTTTCCTTAAGTTGAGCAATAAAATTATTAGCATCTTTCTTACTAATAAATACCCCTGTAGTTCTCTGGTTTTGATTCTCTCCCGTAGTTGCCACAAGGGGGGAACCTTCACTATCAGCAATAGTAAAAACAGGAATAGACTGTAATTTTTCGAGAATAGCTTCTTGAGGTAACGCCAATAACTTTCCCATTGGAGCCAACCAACAACTTAAAACCGTAGCACTGACAATACTAACATTACGAATACTTTTTAATAACGATTTTTTTTGCAACATAATATATAAAAGTTATAGAAAAAACTAACTGTGCTTTTTGACGAATATTTTTATTGATAGTTTCATCAAAGGTAAAGTTATGGTTTTCATTCTATCTCTATCTCTCCAAAACAACAATTAACTCCCGTGTCATAACCCTAAAATAACTCTTAAAATCGACTATCCAAAGACTATAACCATCTCATCAAAGATTCATTAATTTGTTTTAAAGTAAAAGGCTTACTCAAATAATCACTCATACCCACCGCTAAACATTTTTCCTTATCTTCAGGCATCGCAAAAGCAGTTAACCCAATGATAGGAATATTCTCTGTTTTTTTATTTAATCTCAATTCTTTAGTAGTGTCATAACCATCCAAATAAGGCATCTGACAATCCATTAAAATCAAATCATAAGTCTTTTCCTTAACTTTCTCTAAACACTCTTGACCATTACTCACCACATCATAAGAGTATCCCAATCGCTTAAGTACCTGTGCAATTATTTTTTGATTAATCCTATCATCTTCAGTAACCAGAATTTGAACCAAAGAATTATTTTTTTGACTATTTTCCTCAATCTGATTAGATTTATTGTTCGTTAAAGTAATTTTATCTTTACCTATTAAAGGTATAGTAAACCAAAAAGTAGAGCCTTCATTAACAACACTTTTCATGCCAATCTCTCCCCCCATTAAATTTACTAACTGTTTGCAAATAGCCAACCCTAAACCTGTACCACCATATTTACGAGTAGTAGAACAATCAACCTGAGAAAATGACTCAAAAAGCCGATCATAATCTGATTCTGAGATACCTATTCCCGTATCTTCGATCGCAAAATAAACATTATGAACATCTTGATTGATATAATTACCATCTACTTGTTTAACAATTAAAGTAACAGAACCTTGAGAAGTAAACTTTAAAGCATTTGTAATTAAATTATTTAATATTTGTCTAATTCTAAAACTATCTCCCGAATACGTTTTTGCCAATCTAGTATTTATTTTATAGTTAAATATTAACCCTTGTTTTTGTGCTTGATATTCAAAAATTTTGCAAGTATCTTGAATAAAAGATTGAAAATCAAAGTCTTCAATATCTAAGTCAATTTGCCCAGCTTCTAGTTTAGATAAGTCTAAAATTTGGTTAATTAATGCAAGTAAAGTTTCCCCACTATTTTTAATAGTTTGAACAAAATCCAAAGACTCTTTATCAAGGTAATTATAAGAAAGTAAATCAGCAACCCCTAATATGCCATTCATAGGAGTACGAATATCATGACTCATATTCGCTAAAAACGCACTTTTCATCTTAGTTGCCGCTTCAGCTTTTTCCTTAGCTATTTTTAATTCTTTTACTAATAGCGCTTGTTTAATTCCAATAGAAATTTGTAAACATAACTCCTGTAACAATTCTATTTCATCTTTTTCCCAAATACGTATTTTTTCGTACTGATAAGCTACAAAAACTCCCCAGATAAATTCATCATCCGATGACTTCAGAAAAATGGGTAAATTTAATACACTTTTAATACCTAATCGTTGAAGAAATTTTAAATATTCACTTTTTAATTTTGTTAGTTCAATATTATCAATATTTTTTGTACAAAAATTTCGTATATCTCGAATATTTTCTTCACTTTTAAAATATTTATCTTTAATAATTAAATTATATTTTTGCTTATAAGACTGGGAAATAAATTCTGCTTTATCTTCTTTTTTAAAATAGCAAAAAATTACTTGATCACATCGTAAAAACTTTCTAATTTCAGTAATAGAAGTATTTATGATAGATTTTATTTCAATAGAATGTCTAATTTTGAGCGAAATATTTGCCAAAAGCTGTTTATAAAATTTATACTTAACTAATTCATACTCTAAAGAAGTATTTTTTAGCATTAAATTATCTACTTTTTGACATAAAAATTCAGAAGTAATATTTCCTTTATACCAGTAATCTTTTGCACCTTTTTTTATTATATCTACAACTATCTCCTCATTTCTCTCTGCTGTGATAATAACCACAGGAATTTTAGTTAGGTCTAAAATGTATTTTAATTCTTCTAAAACATCAATACCATCAGCATCAGGAAGATAATAGTCTAATAAAATTAAATTAGGGATTATTTCCTGACATATATTTATTAATTCTGCCCCTGTTTCACACTGGATAATTTCATGATTTTTATAATTATTTTTTAGTAAATAACGAAGATAAACTTGGCGATCTTCCTTGGAATTTTCAGCAATAATTATTTTATTAGAATAGCTAGGTATCTTCTGACAATCTAAATATTCATCAATAATTTTATGAACAGATTTATATAGTTTTTGTTGATTAATCTTAGATTTAACTAAATAGTCTGCTACATGATGTTGTATTAATTGAAGTGCTATAGTCTCATCTCCTTGACCCGTTAAAATAATGATAGGGATTTGATAACCCGGCTTAATTAAATTAAGAGAATTAATAAACTCTAAGCCATCACTATCGGGTAAGAAAAAATCTAATAAAATTAAATCAATATTATTATTTTTACATAGTTTTAAAGCCTGACTTGCCGTTTCTGCTTCTAAAATATTATATTGATATTTTCGATCTTTTTTTAAATAACGACAATAAACTTCTCTATCAATGGCAAAGTCTTCAACTATTAAAATATTAAAAACTACATCATTATTTAACATTTTTTATTTTCAAAATAAATTTTTAATGAGAAGGCAGTAGGGAAACTTTAAACCAATATTCTAATAAAGACTGAATAATCTTACTCATTTCATCCAAATCCATAGGCTTGATTATATAATTATTAGCACCTTTTTCGTAGCACTTATCAATATCGTCAGAATTAGAAGAAGTGGTAAAAATAATCACAGGAATAGC
>PXEJ01000220.1 GCA_003566215.1 Cyanobacteria bacterium T3Sed10_376R1m
CCATCCATTAAACCTAAAGCTTTTTGAGGATTATTAAAGCAACTGACTTCATAAATCATTCGTGTCATAGCAATTTCAGACACGGTTGACTTGCCAAATCCAATTCCTCCTGTGAAGATTGCTTCATCATAATCCCCTTCAAATAATTCTTCTAAGTCATTTAATAGAGTAGGATAAATTTGCCCTTTTAGCCCAAGAAAAGGTTGTTCTTCTACAAATTTACGCACAGGAACGGGAACATGATTATAAGTATAATTCATTAATGAATAAATCAGTTCCATTTCAGAACCATTATTTTTCTTAATAAGTTCTTTTAGAAGTTCTATATCCTGCTTACCGAAATCTTTAGTTAAATCATCTAAAGCGTTTATTATTCTTTTATCTTCTAACGCTTTATTCATATATTATCATATCCTTATATTATGATATACTTATATTATAATATTCTATTCTACTAAATATTGTTTCGTAGAGTCTACTTCAACCTTACCAGCTTCCAATGGAAGAATCACTCTTATGACATCATCTTCTCCTATACCCGAAATTACATCGCTTCCTTGTAATGGATTGTGTTTGTTTGTTATTTTGCTATGGATCGTAACAAAAGGAGCATCAATAGATTCTTTGGGTATGTTCCAATGTGCCATTGCCAAACCAATTAATTGTTCAGCAGTTTTACCTTCCATGTCTTTCATACTAATTACACCGCTTAAAGTAACCACTATATCATTCATTGTTGTTCCCTCCTTAAATTTATGTGGGCTTTTTCAAAATAAGAAATACAATCATGGTCATTTCTACAACATTTATTCCTTTGTTTGACAAGTGTTTAACAAGTGTTTTACATTCTTGCTATTTGTTTAACAAGTGTTTAACAAGTGTTTTACATCCAGTTGTCTAAATTACTTTCTACATTATTATTATTATTATTATTATTATTATTTAATTCTTTAATATTTAAGTTACTACTTTGAGTTGTAACTTTTGGTTTTTCGTTGCCAAAATTTTGCCTCAAAGCTTCCCTAATGTGGTAAGATCTATCGTTAGTTTCAACTGAATTTAACCAAGTTATAATAGCATCGTCTCTGCCCTTTTTTAATCTAAATCCTACAAACATTATTTCCACTTCCTTTTTGCAAACTTAGAATATCCCCTTACATTCGTCATGGTAGGATTTTTGCAAAGTTGTACTTTATCAGAATCAAACATTTTCTGTAGGTATTTACCCAAGATAATAGAACCTCCACCTGTAATAAAGATACGATCAAAATTCCAGATATCAGCCCAAATATTATGAACTCTACTAATAATTTTGTCTGCTTGGGATTCAAATACGTCAATAATTTTATCTTTGGAAATAGGCAAATTAGATTTTCCTTTTACATAAGGTTCTAAACTATCAGGGGGAATATCATAACCTTCTTTTTTCAGCAGTAAACTTAAATCTTTGAATGTATCAAAAAGTCCAATGTCATTAAAACTAATACTTGATTTATCTACAAATTGTAAGCCATCTGTTAAAACAAGATCAACAGTATATTTTCCTATATCTAAAACAGCAATTCTTCCTTTTGCTAATGTAGGGTCAATTAAATTGCCATATGGATCTAAAATTTCATTAAAAATTGTACCCATTGGTTGGGGCAGAATTTTAGCCGTCTCAATTGTGAAAGCAAAAAATTTAGATGGATCCCCATTAAAATCAAGAAGTTTAATGTGGTGTTCCCCTTTTAAAGCATCTACATATTTATCCTTTAAGTTAGCATATTCATTTACAGGCAACCCAGTAACTACATTTAAAGTTTCAGCTTGATAATCAGACATTAAAAGTAGTGATGAAAGCATTAAAGTCATACCTTCATTATCAATAAACCTATTATTGCTCATAGTCGCCATTGGAGTAGATTGGACATAAGTAATATTCCCTACATAATACTTTTTCCCGTTGTAGCTAACACACAAACGATCAATCAAATCATTTTGTTCCATTCCTGAAGTAAATCTTACTGGTCTAAATTTACCAAGTGCAGAAGGGTACTCAATCTCCTTATTCATAGAAACACCCTTTACACTTCCATACCCAACATCAATTGCTCTAAACATTACACATTCCTCCTATTGGTGTAGTTAATGCACTTCTTCACACTCAGCATCCACGACATTCTCATCTTCTTCCTCAGTAGAAATATGTTCTACTGCCTTAAATAATTTATTGGCTAACAAACCCATTCTGGTCATAGTCTTATCAGCATCCTGATCATTCTCCAACTGCTCAGGCATATTCGGCAAAGGCATATGCCCAATCAAACCTTCCACCTGAGTTTTTTGGGGTTGCCTGTTTACCAAGCCTAATTCCATTTTAAGTTCAATCATTTTTTCTAGCATATCAGTAGCAAGTTGAATCTCCTTACTAGTCCCTTTAAGCATTATACTAAGTTTGTCTTCAGTTTCAGCATTTTTAGAAATTCGCTTTAGTTGATATAAATATAATTTTTCCAGTTCATCTAATTCATTAATCCCCCTGTTCATTTTCTCAATAGCCTTCCTAATAAACAAAGGCTCTTCCCGTCCTTTAATAAGCTCAGAAGCAGGAAGTTCAGCTTTATATCTATATAATTGTCTTCGTAAAGATTCTCTTTGAATTTCAGTCATTTGCAGCAGATCTTCTTGAAGCCAACGGGCAACCTCATCAGGAGAAACTCCCGCTTTTATCTTGGCATCAACCTCATCAAAGCAATCTAAACCCTTTAATTTTTTAAACCCCCCGTCATCTTTAGGTTTATCTTTTTTCTTTTTAGGAATATAGTTTTTTACTTTTCGACTATCAACTTTAGTACTCATGGAGATCCTCCTACTTTTGTTTAACACTTTATATTATATTCTATGCAACTCACATTGTCAAAATTTGCCTATTACAATGTAAGCACCGCCCGTTCTCAGAGCAATGATATATTATAATACTGTAATATTGTAATATACTTGTAACCCAAGAATAACTACCCTTACACTTACCCCTCCAGAATGCCCCTGAGAGCCACCAGAGCCACCAGAGTGCCCCTTTAGATACCTCCTTGGTTCTTGCCTATTAAAAATACCCTCCCCTGTGGATTCTCAATGGCTTTAAGTTATAATAAGTTATAGTATGTAGGATACA
>PXEJ01000408.1 GCA_003566215.1 Cyanobacteria bacterium T3Sed10_376R1m
ACTTTTACTGTTTATTTACCTAATTCTCATTCAAATTTGGTAATTAAAAAAAAGTCAAAAAAGTATAACTCGACTAATATAAATCATCCTAAAACTATTGTAATTATTTGTGATGATGAAGAGATTGGGACTGTTTTATGTCAATTGTTAACGGCGGCTGATTATCAAGTTATTTGGTTATTTGATGCTATAGAAGCAATTGAAAAAATTGAACTGATTGAGCCTAAAGTAATTATTCTAGAACAAAATCAGGTCACTTCTTTGATGTTGGCTTCTGAAATTAAATCTGTCAAACAGAATGATTGTTATTTGATGGTTATTCGGGATGAAATTAATGGTCATGATTGGGAAGCTTTATCTAATTCTGGTGTTGATGAGTATTTATTGAAACCTTTGCAACCGAGAATTTTATTACGTAAGATAAATAAGGCTCTGAATGTGAGTCTTTAGGATTTATTAATTTTACTGGTAATATTGATAATCTTTTGATTTTAAGAGATATTAGATTTATTCAGGATAGCCTAGTTATAATCCTTTTTTAGATAATAATGCAAACTACAAAAAATCAGAAATTAATATTAGCACTACTTCAAAATATAGATACAGAAATAAGTGCTCAAGAATTACACTTTAATTTAAGGCAACAGGGTTCAACTACGGGATTAGCTACGGTTTATCGCACCCTAAAAAGTCTTCATAAAAAGGGCTTAATTCAAGAAAGGGTTTCTCCTAGTGGAGAGTCTTTGTATAGCATTATTAAAAATGAACATCACCCCCATCATCTCAATTGTGTCTCCTGTGGGGAATCTATTCCCTTAAAGGATTGTCCTATTGATGAACAATTACATCAGTGGTGTGAGTCTCAAAATTTTACGGTGTATTATCATACTCTTGAGTTTTTTGGAATTTGTGATAATTGTCAAGGAAGTAATAACTAGGCTTGGGTAAAAAATATTTTCTTTTAGAATAAAAAGATATTATTTCCCTTAATTAAATAGCTGAATACTAACTCATGGGTTATAATAAAAAACATGAAGTATTGAACATATATCAATAATTAGGAGAAAAATTTATGGCTACTGTTACGCAAATGAAATGTGCTTGTCCTTCTTGCCTTTGTATTGTTACTTTGAGTGAGGCAATTATGAAAGATGAACAATACTATTGCTGTCAGGCTTGTGCTGACGGACATCCTACTGGTAGTAAGGGCTGTGGCCATACTGGCTGCGGATGTGGTTAATTTAGGAGCTGAATAATGTGCCGCTTTATTTACCTGAGTTTGACCTAAAAAACTTTTGAAAATAAGAGTTTTAGAGTAAAATCCCGAATAAATTATATTATTATAATCCCTCACAAGAATTAAATTTAGCAAATGTGAGAGGATATGATTTTTAATGTGTTAGGTTATTTCGGGATTTAGAAAGTTGTTGGTAATAGGATAGGCAATTTTTATGTTTTCTTGTTGATAGGTTTGATAGAGTTTTTTGATAAATTCGTGGGTAATTATTAATCTGTCAAAATATTCATTAATTTTGAGGTAAACTGTGAATTTAATAGCAAATTGATCAAATTTTTCATACCTCATAAAGGGTTGATATTCTTTGTTTCCTCCTTCTATGGTTTCGAGGATATTTTTGGCAATTTGTAGGGTAATTTGTTCAACTTTTTCTAAGTTACTGTCATAGCTAATACCAATTTCAATGGGTAATAACATCGATGGATCTTCAAGGGTATAATTTTTGAAGCTACCATTAATGACTTGACTATTGGGCATAACTGTGATGTTGTTATAAATATCTTTGACGATGGTATATCTTAATTCTACATCGATAACATATCCTTCTTCTCCTTGTTTAATTCGGATATAATCTCCTACTCTAATTTTCCTTGCAAGGATTATATTAACTCCTGAAATAAGGTTGCTTAGGGTGTTTTGAAATGCTAAACCAATGGATAAACTACCTACCCCAAAAGCTGTTATGAGGGCTGTAATTTCTATTCCTATGGACTGAATAATTATTAAAAATCCTGTACTGAATATTAGTACTTTGGTTAGGTATTCAAATAATGAGCTGAGGGAGACTGTACTTTCATTTTTTATGCTATAGGCTTGAATTGTACTTACTGCTAGTCTCGAGGCGAGGATTGTTGCGGCGGCAAGGGCTACAACCACTAATATTGTTTCTATTAGGTTATTGAGTGAGTTTGGTAGGTCAATCATTGGTAGTATAAGTGCGATCGCACTTACTATTGACCAAATAAAAATAATACCATTAAAAGATTTGAGAACAAAGCTATATTGACCAAGTTTTTGTCGAGTCTCAATAGATGTTGCTATTTTTTTCAGTCTATTTTCGACTATTAAACCAGCAATAATAATTACGGTAAATATTAATAGTGGTGTTAATAATCTAATTATTAAAGTTATATTCAAAGAGTCCACAATGATAATTGATAATTGATTAATTTTAGTTGAACAAAAAAATTAAATAAAATTAGTACGGTAATTCTAAAATTAAATGACCATATATTGATCTTTTATTGATTTATTCTGTGACTAAATTTAAAAAAATAGTTGCTTGTCTAACACCGTTTTGTGAACCTTCACTGGTGATAGTGAGAGATTGTAACCTATCAAATAAAGGTTTAAAACCAAGTTCGGTTACTTTCACAATGGGAAATTGACGACTCAAATAAGGTTCTAAATCTTGCCACTGTAAATATAAATAACCATCATTGTTCGATGGTAATGCTTTTATGGTAGATTGAAATTCGGAATTTTGTAACAAATTTTGGGAAGGATTAGCTAATATATCACTGAGAACATCTACAGAGTTAGTGATAACTTGATAGGGGGCAATTTCTGTATATACTCCCTTTACTTGGGCTTCTAATTGAGCAAAACTATTTTCTGAAGTGGTGACTAATTTTGTCCAGGCTGTAATGGTATTATCTTCTAAAGGTAAATTCCCCACACTCAAACCTCTGCTTTGGGCAATTTTGTCTAAATTTTCAGTCAGAGATGTTTCTTTGGTTTGGTTAACAAATAACCAGTCCAATTGTTGAGTCATTTTGTCTATGGATAGAGATAGGGCATATTCTCCTGTGACATGGGGGAATATTTCTTGGGCAAAGTTTAAACCACTA
>PXEJ01000337.1 GCA_003566215.1 Cyanobacteria bacterium T3Sed10_376R1m
ACCAGTAATGTGGGCTGACTAAAAAATAAATTTTAGCGGTAGGAACTACCGTAACGAAACAGCCCAGTAATGGCGTTCTGTCGGGGGCGAAAGCCTAGATAAGAGTCTATATGGGAATCCCCGTACCTTCAGGTCGGGGAGGTTCAACCAAACTTATCTCAGACTCGGATAAGCTTAGTTATTTTCATGGGTAAAAAAAAAGGAGAGTATCTACTCTCCTTCACAAATCTATGGGAAACAAATCAACCTCGAAGTTGACCTGTTGATGTTTGACTACATTAAGCCGATTTGAGACAAGATTCCTTGTCCAGTTAACAATTCAGTTAGAATACCGATTAAGAATCCTAACATTGCTAAACGACCGTTCCAATTTTCAGCGAAGGCGGTGAAACCTAATTTTCCTTTATCTTCCATAATAGTTCTCCGTATATTTAAGATTGCTTTGTTAATCAACTACTTGATACTCAATGTAACATAGTTTTTCAAAGTTGGCAACATTTCTTTACAAAAAAGATTATTCACGAATCCACACAGAAACAGAACCCGCCAAACAACGAAAATCTCCCCACCCATTATCATCAGTAATTACAGGCTCTTTAATATGTTCGGTAATATCGATATATTTACAGTTCGATTGACCTACTTCCATGGATTTAAAACCTTCATCTCCATTGGTAAGGATTACCGCCATGCCCCCCGGATGCTCATCATCGCCAAGTCTAGTCCAGCCAATGGTGTTGGCATGATCAAAATAATCATATTGTTCACCGTAGGAATAGGTTTGACGAACCCATAAAAATTTATCAATTAACCATTTATGACTATCTAACCAAATTTCATATTCTTGACCATCATTAGCACTATCTTTATAGTGGGCTCCATAGTAATCAGGATAAAAAATACAGGGATACCCTTCTCGTCTTAACAAAATCATGGAGTAGGCGTGGGGTTTAAACCATCCTTCTACTACTGATTCTAAAGACTGTAATGGTTGTGAGTCGTGGTTTTCCACCAATGTCACCGCAAGGGCTGGTTGATCTTTGACTAAGGATTTATCAAAAATTTGTCGTAAATCATAGTTATTACCTTGTTTACTTGCTGCTGCAAAATTGTAGTGGAGAGGTGCATCAAATAAAGCGACATCTCCCCCCGTCACATCAAGGAAATGGTGAAGGGCTTCTACTTCGTAAGACCAATATTCTCCCACGGCAAATAAACGACGTTGAGAATATTCACGGGCGTGATTCAACCATTCGGCAAAAAATTCTGCTTCAACGTGTTTCACCGCATCAAAGCGAAAACCATCAACTCCTGTGGCATCAAGATACCATTGAGACCAATATTTCAACTCTTTTCTGACATCTTCATTACTCATATCAAGATTACAACCCATCAGGTAATCAAAATTACCTTTTTCTAAATCCACTCCTCTATCAAAGGATTTACCTTCAAATAAATAAACTGCATTTTGGTCTTCTTCATAGGCGTTGTAATCTACGGAGTCAAAATGCCACCAATGCCATTCTAATTCCGAGTATTTACCTTTACGCCCGGGGAAATTAAAATGTGTCCAGGCGTGAATTGTGGTTTCTTCGCCGATAATTTCATTCCGATTTTCAGGGTTATAAGGAGTTGCTTTAACTTCTTCGGCTTCATCAGCACCTAATTTATGGTTAAAGACGACATCTGCGTAGATATGGATATTTACAGAGTGAGCTTTTTTGATGGCGTTAATATATTCTTCTTTTGTGCCATATTTTGTTCTGACAGAGCCTTTTTGGTCAAATTCTCCCAAATCAAAAAGGTCATAAACTCCATAACCAACGTCGTATCCCCCTGCTGTGCCTTTATAGGCAGGTGGTAACCATAGGGCTGTTATTCCTACATCGGCTAATTCTTGGGCTTTTTCGGCAATTTCTTTCCATAATGTACCATCGGGCTCGTTATACCAATGGAAAAACTGCATCATTACACCGTTTGTTTTATTCATTTAATTATCTTTTTTCTCCTATTGTAATTCTTTGATTATAAACTCTTATTTATAATTAAGATGGTTATATTGATTTTCTGGGCATAAATACTTTAATAATAAATATCTTCATAAAATCAAATATGGTTTAATGATGTTAGTACCAAAATATATAACTTAAAAATATGTTTAAAAAAATAGTATCTTGGTTAAGTGCGATCGCCCTTACCATTACATTAAGTAGTTGTAGCGACACCATTGATAGTGTCCAAGCATTCAGTAGTAATGATGCACCAATTCCCAAAGTAGAAAATATAGCTGAAGTTGCACCACCCAAGTTAATACAAGAATTAGGCAAAAATTTTGCTCAAATCGAGCCTCAAGTTAAAATTATTAGCCCCCAAAATAATCAAACTTTAACCTCTACCACCGCCGAGATTAAACTAGAAGTAAAAAATTTAAACATTTTCAAAAATGAAGAATTGGCTATGGGACCTCATCTACATTTCTTCTTGGATGATCAACCCTATCAAGCCGTATATGACACCGATGAGCCATTAATTTTATCAGATTTAGCCCCCGGAACTCATACTATCAGAGTATTTGCTTCTCGCCCTTGGCATGAAAGTTTTAAAAATCAAGGTGCTTACGCTCAAACAACCTTCCATGTCTTTACCCCAACTGAAGACAATAACCCTTTTCCAAATCAACCTCTGTTAACCTATAGTCGTCCCCAAGGCAACTATGGAGCAGAACCTATCATGCTTGACTTTTATCTTACTAACGCCCCCCTACACTTAGTCGCCCAAGAAAATCCTGAAGATAATATAAATGATTGGCGCATTCGAGTAACAATCAATGAAGAAACCTTTTTATTAGATACATGGCAACCTATTTACTTAACAGGTTTTAATAAGGGTCAAAATTGGGTAAAATTGGAATTTATCGATGATCAAGGGAATGTTATTAAAAATTCTTTTAATAGCACTGTGAGAGTAATAAACTACGATCCAAAAATTAAAGATACTTTGGCTAAATTAGTTACTGGTAAAATTAGTTTAAATAAAGCAAAAAGTGTTATCGTTTCTGATTATCAAATAGAAGATATTATTGAACAAGAAGTAATAGAAACATCAGAGGAAAATGTTAACAACTCTGTTGTTGAAAAACAA
>PXEJ01000126.1 GCA_003566215.1 Cyanobacteria bacterium T3Sed10_376R1m
CTTATTCCCAATTCTATCTGTTGCCCATCTAAAACCTCTGATATAAGAATCATAAAGACTGTTTTTATTGGTAGCAGTAGAATATTTAACGTAGCTATCTTCAATCTGCTTATCTAACTTGTCATAACTAAGATTTTGATTAGAATCATTCGCACTGGTTTGACCAGCAGAATAGGGGGGATTGCCAACAATAACAGTAATATCTTTGCCTTTTTGGTCAACTACCCTTTGATTATTTTCAAGAAAATTATCAGCAAAATTTGGTAAATTAGGTTTAGTTTCTGTTCCTTCATTTTCAAACATTTGGAAGGTATCAGTTAGAACTATGCCATCAAATGGTTGATAGTTGTTTCCCGTTAAATAATGATAGGTTTCCTCAATGTTAATGGCGGCGATATAGTAAGCAAGTAATACTATTTCATTAGCATGAAGCTCCTTAGTAAACTTACGCTCTAAATCTTCTGGTTTGATTAACCCACTTTGTAAAAGTCTAGTGATGAATGTACCAGTACCAGTAAATGGGTCAAGAACATGGACACCCTCATCACTAATGCTCACTCCAAACTCTTGTTTGAGGGCATAATCAGCACTACGGAGGATAAAATCAACTACTTCAATGGGAGTGTAAACAATCCCTAATCTTTCCACTAACCTAGGGAATGCAGTACGGAAAAACTTATCATATAATTCAATGATAATCCGTTGTTTACCCTCAACGTTATCAATACCTGAAGCTCTCTCCCTAACACTTTCATAGAACCTATCAAGTTTCTTGGTATCCTGTTCTAATTCCTTACCCTCAAGGACATTGAGAACATTCTGCATAGTTTTTGATACAGGGTTTTGTTTAGTGAACTCATAACCCTCAAATAAAGCATCAAACACTGGTTTGGTGATGAGGTGTTGAGCTAACATTTCAACGGCTTCATCCTCACTCACGTTAGGATTGATATTAGTATGGAGTCCACCTAAGAAATCATCAAAGGCTTTCCTAGTCTCAGAGTTAGAATTACTAAGTAACTCTTTGATACGTTTAATATGGTTCTCTGCAATGGTGGCAACATCATTAGCCCAATCTTCCCAATATCTACGACTACCACACTTGGTAACTATTTTGGCATAGATAGCATCACGCCATTCATCAATGGGGAAATTAATTTCAAGTTGCTTATGGGTAGCGGTATCACCACCACCTTGATTATCACCATCACCTTTACCACCCACACCGATCACATCAATTTTGTTAGGGCGTTTTTTATTAAGCTCAATCTTATTGACAGTGGCATTAAACCTGTCGTCATGCGCCCGTAATGCCTGTAATACTTGCCATATAACCTTATATTTATTATTGTCCTTCAGGGCAACCTCTGGGGGTATATCAGAGGGTATTCCTACGGGTAGGATAATGTAACCATACTTTTTACCCTCTGCCTTACGCATTACTCTACCCACGGACTGAACCACGTCCACCACTGAGTTACGGGGTGTTAAGAACATCACCGCATCAAGGTCTGGTACATCAACCCCTTCGGATAAACAACGGGCATTGGATAGGATACGACAGATATTATTATCCCCTGTGGTACTAGCCTTTAACCACTCTAACTTGGCAGTCCTTTCAAGGGAGTTTTGAGTGCCATCCACATGATCTAACTCACAATCTAAGAAATTATCATCAAACTCATTAACATTCTTGTAATGGTCAATAATGCTTGTAAATAACTTAACAATGAGTTGAGATTCTTTAACGGTACGGGAGAATGCTACTGCCCTTTTCATCGGTCTAGCATCCTCTTTCATCTCCTCGTCATCGGTTATCATCATCCTTTTGGATAACCCATTCCAACAACCTACAATCTTGACTGCATCGGTTAAATTAAGTTCATTATCAGCATCGGCTATCTCCCTTTGGAATGTAGCTGATACAAAACTCTCATCTACTGCCAACACCATTACTTTATAGTCGGTGAGTAAATCATTACCCACAGCTTCACCAAATCCTAATCGATGAAACTCTCTACCATAAATATCAACATCATCCATAGAGCAGAGGATAGCATCATTATCCTGAGCTTGTATCTTAGCTCCTTCCTCATAGATTTTAGGGGTAGCGGTCATGTAAAGTCTCTTTTTACCCTTAATAAAATCTTGGTCATGGACTTTAACAAAGTTTGATTCATCATTACCAGCTAATGTAACCCCTGTGGTGCGGTGGGCTTCATCACAGATTATCAACTCAAACTCAGGTAATCCCATCTTTTGAGCCTGTGAGATCGCCTGAATGGATTGATAGGTTGAGAATATAACGGTTAAATCTTTCCTATCCTGATAAAACTGATAAGACTTGAGAATATCATGCCCGTCCGTTGTGGGGGGATAAGCAAGGTCACTAATGGTAATATCTGTCTCATCATCATTCTTTCTTCTTTTACCTACCTTAGTATCACTACACACAGCAATACTATGGAGCGATACAGATGTCTCCGCTGTCCATTCTCTTAGGGTTTGAGATAACAATGATATGGATGGAACTAAAAATAATACTAATCGGTTGTTACAAATGAATTGCTCTGCTATCTTTAGGGAGGTATAGGTTTTACCCGTACCACAAGCCATGATTAGTTTACCCCTATCAGCTTCTTTGAATCCTGATAGAACGTTGTCTAAAGCCTTTTGTTGGTGGGGTCTAATAGTCTTCTTAGGCTTTAGTTTTAGGTCAGGTTTATTAGAGCTAAACTTAGACCAATCAACAGGACTATTAGCTAAATCATAAAGGGTTAACCGTGTTACAGGTATCTGTTGATTCTTAATAGCTTCTTCTGCGTTTTTACTCCACTTATCCGTGGTTGAAACAATTATCCTTTTACTGAATAGGTCAGTACCTGAAGCGGTAAAGAATGAGTCAATATCAGCCTTATCCAAGGTGTGTTTGGAGTCATAAAACTTACATTGGATGGCACAGTAATCACCCGTGTCTGATTCTTGGGCAACTAAATCAATCCCAGTATCTGGGGCATGGTTACGTAATGGGAAATCCATCCATAACCATACATTACTAAAATGCTCTTTGTAGATGGGGTCAGTCTTTAAATATTGACGGATGAGGTGTTCAAATTTATCTCCCTTATCTCTTTC
>PXEJ01000188.1 GCA_003566215.1 Cyanobacteria bacterium T3Sed10_376R1m
TTACATTAGTGAACCCCTCTTAATCGAGCCTAAATTAGAAAGTTTTGAAAGAGCCTTAGAACGCTCTCGCACCCTTGGTCGTCTAGAATGGCAACAAGTTTTAGTGTAAAATATATCATCGAACAGGGAGTTTTAATTAACTCCTTGTATTCTCGAAAGGCTTAACAAAAGTCTTTTTTTTTGCGTAATTTATTGTTTTATAAAAAAAATTAACTAAAAAAATGTCTGTAAAAGTATTAATTCCCACTCCTTTACAAAAATTCACCAAAGAAGAAGCTACCGTAGAATGTGAAGCTAAAAATGTTGGTGACTTAATTGAAGCCTTAGAAGCCAACTACCCCGGTATCAAAGCTCGTCTTTGTGATGAACAGGGTGCTCCCCGTCGCTTTCTAAACTTCTATGTTAATAGTGAAGATATTAGATTTTTAGATAATACTGATACCGCCCTGAGTGATGGGGATGAGGTTAGTATTGTTCCTGCGGTAGCTGGGGGTTAGTATTTTTTTGAGCAAACTCTCGTTACACCTCAAAGGTTAGCGGGAGAATATCAATCGTAGTTGAGTTTAAAAAATAAAATGCTACCGGCTAAAACTAAAGTAGCTAAATTGGTTAATAAAACAGGTAAATCCTTAATGAAAAAACCGTAAATAATCCAAAGAATTACTCCGACACAAAAACAAAGAAACATTGCCAAGGAAATATCCTTTGCTGACTTTGAACGCCAGGTTTTAATCGCTTGAGGAAGAAAGGAAATAGTAGTTAAAGCTCCAGCCATTAATCCAATAATTTGAATTAAATTCATAAAATATAAACAGAGTAGTCTGGTTTGTAATGTTGTTAATAAGCAATATCTTAACTGTATATTAGTTATTTGAGTTATATTAGGATCAAATAGGCTGTAAAAATAATTGTTGACAAGGACAAGCAATTTTTTTGTAATAGCAAAATTATTAACGGATCATTAATACTATGTCTCATCCTCTATATGTTGCTTTTGTCTGGCATCAACATCAACCTCTTTATAAATCTAGACTCTTCACAAATAATTCTGAGGGAAATTATCGGCTCCCCTGGGTGAGGTTACATGGTACAAAAGATTATTTAGACTTGGTTTTATTGTTAGAAAAATATCCTCAACTTCATCAAACAGTAAACCTTGTACCTTCTTTGATTACGCAGTTAGAAGATTATAGTCACGGTGAAGCTATTGATCCTTATTTAGCTTTAACTCTAACCCCAGTAAATCAATTAACCATTGAGCAGAAAAAATATATCATTGAACATTTTTTTGATGCTAACTATTATCATCTAATTCGTCCCCATAGACGTTATGAAGAGTTATTTCAACAAAAACACGTTAACGGTGAACATTGGTGTTTAGAACATTGGGGAGAAAGAGATTTTAGTGATTTGTTGGCATGGCATAACTTAGCATGGTTTGATCCTATTTTTTGGGATGATCGAGATATTGCTGGGTGGTTGGAGAAAGGTAAAAATTTTTCCTTGGGCGATCGCCAACGGATCTATACTAAACAAAAGGAAATTATTGCTCGAATTATCCCCCAACACAAAAAAATGCAGGACAATGGGCAATTAGAAGTTATTACCTCTCCTTACACTCACCCCATTATACCTCTCATTCATGACACCGATAGCGCACGGGTAGCCCTTCCTAATATAGATTTACCTCAAAAACCTTTTCGATGGGCTGAAGATATTCCCAGACACCTTGGTAAGGCTTGGGAGATGTATAGAGAGAGATTTGGGCAAAACCCCAGAGGGCTTTGGCCTAGTGAACAATCTGTTAGTCCAGCAATTTTGCCCTTTGTGGCTAAACAGGGTTTTAAATGGTTATGTTCTGACGAAGCGGTTTTGGGCTGGAGTTTAGGACATTTCTTTCATCGTGATGAAACAGGCAATCTTTATGAGCCTGAAGTTTTATATCGCCCCTACCGTCTTGAAACTGATTATGGTGATTTAAGTATTGTTTTTCGAGATCATCGTCTATCAGACTTAATTGGTTTTACCTATGGTGCAATGCAACCTCAAGAGGCAGCCGGTGACTTGATTGGACACCTACAGGCGATCGCACGGCAACTAAAACAAAGGGGAAATACTGACACCTTAGAACAGCCTTGGTTAGTCACCATCGCCCTTGATGGGGAAAACTGTTGGGAATTTTATGAGCAAGACGGCAAGACTTTCCTTGAAGCACTATACAGTAATTTATCTGAAGATGAGCAAATCAAATTAGTTACGGTTTCTGAATTTGTACAACAATTTCCTCCCACCCAAACTATTAATTCCCATCAATTGCACAGTGGCTCATGGGTTGACGGTAATTTCAGTACATGGATTGGCGATCGCAATAAAAACCGAGCATGGGACTATCTCCACAGTGCGAGACAAACCCTTGCTAACCATCCCGAAGCCACGGAAGAAAACAACCCCGAAGCATGGGATGCTCTTTATGCGGCCCAGGGTTCAGATTGGTTTTGGTGGTTTGGTGAGCCTCATCATTCTAACCATGATGCTATGTTTGATCAACTTTTTAGAGAACATTTAATTGCCTTATATAAAGCCCTTAATGAGTCTGTGCCCAAATATCTTTATCAATCCGTTACGGACTTTACCCCAACTTCTCTCAAAAAACAAGTACCTTGTAGCTATATTAGCCCTTTGATTGATGGTAAAGGAAACGAACAGGATTGGCAACAAGCAGGAAAAATTAAAATTGGTGGGGCGAGGGGTACAATGCACCGAGCAAGTATTATTCCCCTGATTTATTATGGTTGGGATCATCTTAACTTTTATTTTCGTTTTGACCTCAAAGCTGGAGCCGTGGCAGGGCAAGATTTGCCCTCAGAAATTCACCTAGCTTGGTTTTATCCTAATCTAGCTGGACATAACAGTATGATACCTATTTGTCATTTACCCGATCAAGAACCCTTAAACTACTATTATCGTCATCATTTAGGGGTTAACTTAATTACCAAGACTTTTTGGTTACAAGAAGCAGGGGAAAATTCCTCTTGGAAATCCCGTTATTGTGGGGTAAAAGTTGC
Source organism: Cyanobacteria bacterium T3Sed10_376R1m (assembly GCA_003566215.1). Taxonomy (GTDB): domain Bacteria; phylum Cyanobacteriota; class Cyanobacteriia; order Cyanobacteriales; family Cyanobacteriaceae; genus Cyanobacterium. The sequence goes on from PXEJ01000188.1 coordinate 3,066, forward strand.
GATCGCACAATCTATTGAAATAGCTGTACCTTGGCACGATTTACACATTGACCCTGACTCAGAA
>PXEJ01000208.1 GCA_003566215.1 Cyanobacteria bacterium T3Sed10_376R1m
AGAGGGGCGATCGCATTATTCGCATAGATGGAAAACCTACCGCTTTGATGGATTTAGAACAAGCATCACAGGCTATGGGGGGAGAAAATGGTACAGATGTTCGACTACAAATTGCCCGTCAAGGAGAGTCAATCTTTGAAGTAACCATTACCAGAGCCCAAATTCAAATCCCCGCCGTTGATTACAGTCTTAAAAAGGAAGGAAATTTAAAAGTTGGTTATATAAAATTAGACGAATTTAGCTCTAATGCCGCCACTCAAATGGAAGAAGCCATTAATGAACTACACAATCAAAATGCTTCGGCTTTTGTGCTTGATTTGAGAGGTAATCCGGGGGGATTGTTATTTTCTAGTGTTGATATTGCTAGAATGTGGATGGCGGAAGGAGAAATTGTTGATGTGGTAGATCGTAGGGGGGGACATCGTCGTTTTCAAGCTAATAATACTGCTCTTACCAACCTTCCTTTGGCGGTTTTGGTAGATGGTAATTCCGCCAGTGCTAGTGAAATTTTGGCAGGGGCTCTTAAAGAAAATAAACGGGGTACCATAATAGGGACAAATACTTTTGGTAAAGGAACCGTACAATCAGTTCATTCTCTTTCCGATGGTTCTGGTTTAGCTGTGACTATCTCTCGTTATTTTCCTCCTAGTGGTACAAATATTAGTAAAAAAGGCATTGCTCCAGATATAGTACAAAATATGAGTAGAAGAGAGCAATCTTTACTAAGTCGAGATCCTTCCCTTGTGGCTAGTCCTTCAGACCCTCAATACTCTAAAGCTATAACTGTTTTGCGCAGCATTTCTGTACGACAAGATGAAAAAGAAGACAAGTTAAGTAGAAAAATTGACAATTAATAATTAATAATTGACAATTAATAAGTACTATTAAAAGTTCATTAATAATATATATCAAAATGAGTGAAGCTATTAATCAGGCGGTGAGCGATCGCATTTGTAAACACATGAACGAAGATCATCAAGATGCGATCATTCTTTATGCTGAAGCATTTGGTCAGTTGCAGGGAGTCAAAAGTGCCAAAATGATTTCTATTGATCATGAGGGTATGAATATCGAGGTTAACCACACCTTAGAGGAAACCATACGCATTGAATTTGACCATACCCTTGAAAATTCTCAGGATGCTCACCATACCCTTGTCAATATGATTAAAACAGCTAAACAAGTTTAAAACAGTCCATCAACATGGCTCAATTAAATTTAGTTGAGCTTACAGAAGTAGCAATATCAGTGTTAGGATGTTGCCATATTTCGTTTAAAAATCTGTTGATGGAGGGCTAACTTTGGCTCGGTACAGAAGGTTGTCTCGTTGCCGATAGCCCACATAACGAATTTCGACATTTTCTCCCTCTTCTAAAACTTCTCCTTCATTCATGATTTGATGTTCTTGGGGATTATAAGGTACTATTGATCCAACTGGTGCGATCGCACTTACTTCCCATTCAGACAAGAGAGAATTGAGAGGTTTAAGTAAAGGAATAACACGACTTGCCGGGAGGGAAGGATTATTTTCCACTGCTTTAATAACCGTGGGTAATTGCAATAGTAAAGACTCTAGAATTGCGATCGTAGATTGTTGAAACTCTTGAAAAATGAGATCTTTTTCCCCTTGAGCATAACTTTTCTCATTATCTGTATCCTCTAGCTTATCCCCAGAAACTTGTACCGAAGAATCTCCCCTAGAAAAAAAATCAATCAAGTTATCAAGGGAAATATTTAATCCCGTGGCAATCTTTTTTAATTCTCCCAAAGAAGTCGAGTCAATTAAACCAACATCAAGACGATGTAAAGTTAACTCCGATACCCCAATTTGGCGACTAAACTCTAAATAACTAGGAAACCTAGTATTTTCTAACAACTCCTTACAATTGTTCATTGTCAATCTTCCCCACCAGCACACTTTTTCAGCGAAGCCTAATTAATTATCTTATTTTCCACAATATACAGATAGATATTCTCCTAGTTTAAAGATTGATCGCACTTTTCCTGTATAAGTTTTAGAGGCTGACTCTGAAATAATTTTTTCAATGGATTTTTGATGAATAAAAAAGTATAACTGCTCTTGTGACTTATCCAAACTAAGATCGATTTTCAATAGTTCACCTACATCAATAATACCTTTAATTATTTCAATATCTTGGTCTATGGTGTCAACGGAATTACCATCCAAAATTTGAGTAACAAAATCCTCCATTAACTTTTCTAAAGTAGGTTTTGCCTCTGGTATTTCCAACTTACAGTTTAAATGATCTGCCTCAGATGCGATCGCCTCTAACTCCATCAAATAACCTTCAATCTGATAAGCAAAGGGCCGTTTAAAAGCCAATTCTTGAATTACCTGAGAACAGCGATAGGAAATCGCTACTTGAGCCGCTACCTGCAACTCCTGAGGCACAGGAACATCATCTCGATAATAAGCTAAAAGAATACTATAGTTATCTCGATACACCTGAGTATAGAGCTGATCAAGATGCTTCTTAGTAGTCTCCATCAACTTGTCACGGATGATCAACTTTTCCTCACCAAAAATCTGTTGTAAATCAAAAGACTGATTGCCAAATAAATTGCTCATCAACAATATAAGTTCTACCACACTCGCATCCTTAAGACAGCAAAACAACTGAGACTTTATCTGGCTATAGATCAAACGACTAGAAAAAGGTTGAATGCAACAATGAAAATCCCAACCCCCCAGATGAATCACCCCAAAAATTAAATGGGTGCTTTCCCAAGTAATCTGAGAAGTAAGTTTAACCTGCCCTACCCCTAGAGTTAATGAACCGATTTGTTGTTTTTGATAGTCTAGTTGATAAGCGGTGTAACAGTAAATATCATGCTCAGGTTGATAATTTGTGTATAAAGAACTAATAGCATAGTGAGCCGCTACTTGTTTTAGACTAATTTGGGCAGGGATAACCGATTGCTCATAAAGTTTTGCTCCATTACCAAACTCCTCCACGTTGCTAGGAGCTTCTTCTAAGCGTTTCATGAACTCCTTCTCTAACACAATCCCAGAAATTTCCCCAGCCAATTCGATCGCCCTTGAAGCATAGCGTAATATTTGTGTACCTTCTGGGCGAGAAATTTCTTCAAAAAACCAACCACAAC
>PXEJ01000203.1 GCA_003566215.1 Cyanobacteria bacterium T3Sed10_376R1m
AAAACTATTTTTTTAGCTTTTATAAGTTGTTGATATATAAGGGTTTATAAAACCATGACCCCCTTGACTTTTTTGAGTTTATATGGTATACTTAAAGTGTGAGACTAGGAGCGAAAGAGTATGGCTAAAAAGACCAAAAATTGTACAAAGTGTGGAAAAAGAAAGAAACTGTTATATTTTTATAAAAAGAAAAAAAATAAAACAGTAGCTAGCTAGGGGACGTTGTTAGATTAAATAACCCTAGCACCAGTTTTATTTTTAGTCCTACCGTTCAAGTTATTAGGTCGAGTTTCAGTTAATGGGCTATCCAAAAAAGACCTAATATGTACAATTATTTAATAAAAATAGAAAAAATCAGTTATTTTATGGGATATTGGTCTATCTTCACACAATAATTTTATAAGGACTTCTCAAAAGGAAGTCCGTTTTTTTAGGAGTAAGTAAAATTTTATGAAAATAAAAGGCAAAGCAAAAATAATTAAATCAACTGGAACTGGAAAAGTTCAAACTATAAAACCCAAAAAAATTGTTCCCTTTACTTTAAAAACAGAAGTAATAGAAGACAATAAATTTGCTCAGATAGAGTGCAAAGGAGGGCATTATGAATATAAAAATAATAAGTAAACCTATTAGGCGTATAACTGGAATAGGTACAGTTTCCTCTTTTAGGGGAGAGGGAGAATTGAAAAGACATCAATCAATTGGAAAGTTCCCATTGAATTTGAATGTTATTAAACAAATTATTTCAGATTACACTAAAGGACATTACTTTTTTAAGGAAAAAATTAGAATTAATGGTGAATATTTTTTAACTTAAGGGAGGTGAAAAATGAATAAAATTGCCATAAACAAGTTGAGAACAATTAAATACGTAGCTTCTGAGTTTACAGAAGGACTTACAGATTTAATTTTGACAGCTCGAAAACCTGATGGAACACCTTTTGAGTTTGAGGTAGGAGTAACAGAGTTAACTCTTACTGAGACTGCTGATGGTGTTTATGAAGGTTCTTATACTCCAGACGCACAAGGCATTTGGACAGAAAAAGTATCTTCAGCTACCAATGGGGATAAAGCCATTGGCTCAGTAAAAGTTGTTTCTTTAGACACTGAAGACGTTGGTGGAAAAGTAGATACCGTAGAAGGAAAAGTCGACACTGCAAATAGTAAGCTAGACACCGTAGATTTAAAAGCAGACGGAATCAAAACTGATACCGAGAGCATTGAAACTAAAATTGATGATTTAGATACGCAAATTAAACCAGGCGGATATTTTGCAAATTAATTAGAATAAGGGGGTTTTTTGACCCCCTGTTTTTATTTAAATTATGAGAATTGTATTTGCAGCTAAAAATTATCAAACAGGCCTTAATATTAATTTTAAAGTATATGATAGTAATCAAACTTTAATTTTTGATGATTTAGGTACAGAATGGGGAACTACTGGAAATTATTATATTGATATTTCTTTAACTCCTACAGAATTTTATTTAATTATTGCTGAAGAAACAGCTGGAAATTGGAAAGCTTCTCGTTATGTTATTGGAGGAGTTGATATTGGAGATTACATTACTGTAAATCAATATTATAAAGAAGATAATTTAGTAACATCTTTATCATCCAATACTTGGCAGACTAAATTAGAATTTTCAAAAGCAAATGATAATATTATTGAAGGGAATTATATTTTACATTGGCAAATAGAAGCTTATAATGACACTAAAGATGGATTTTATATGATTCAATTAATTGATAATGAGAACACACAATATGCTCATTATAAAAATGTAGAAACTATAAATGTTAGCGAATCTTATAAAACTATTTCTGGATTTTCTAGAGTTACTTTTGATGATATAAAAACTAATTATTATTTACAAGTGACTTGGGAAAATAGAGGAATAGCATATTTTCGTAGAGCGAGGTTGAGTTTAAATGCAATATAAATATAAAAATATAAATAATCCAAATTTAGGAACTTGGGATGAATTAGGAGAATTAGTATCTGGAATTAAATATGATATTTTAAATTCAGATATGACTGAAAAAAATATACTTGTTTGTATGTGGGAAGAAAAAGATTTAACAGTTATTTTGGAATTTTCAACTGAATTAAGCGATTCAGATAACAATATTTTAAATAATATAATGGAGGATTATGTCAACTAAATCTATTTATCGAGGAGACACTTGGAAATTTGAATATCAAATTTTAGACAGCAATAAAAATCCTATAGATGTTACCCATTGGGAAATAAGAGCTGAAATAGTTAATAAAAATAATAAATCAATAAGAAAAGCTAATGATAAAGTTTCAGGCGGAAGTGTAGACCAAATAAAAGTATTGGATAATAAAGGAAATATTGAAATAAAATTTAAACCAGAAGAAACAAAAGAATTAAATCATGGTAATGTAACTTTGGAAGTAGAAATAACTTTACCATCCTATGATTTGAAATATACTGTTGTTAAAGAGAGATTTTTTGTAAATGATGATATAATTGATTGGACAGATAAATAATGGCAAGAACTGTAAAAAGTATTGAAAAATCAATCAAGAATCTCCCTCAATATAAAAATAAGTCCAATGAAGAAATAAAAAAATTGGCAAAGGAAATGAGGGAGAGAGAGTTGCTCTTTGACGTAGACTGGTGTGGACTTTCTACTGTTGAAAAAAAGAAGGCAGATAAAACTTATAGAAATTATCTTGAAAAGTACAATATTGAAAAATTTTCGGATGTAGAAGATTTAAAAAGTTTAGTACAAAACGAGGTTCTTAAAGAAAGAATTCAAAGATTATTGGGTGAAAGTGATAGTATTCCTAAAAAAGGAACTATTGATTCGTTAACTTCTTTACAGACCCAAATAATAAAGTTAAAAGAGAAGTTAGGTCTTTTTGAAGATAATAAGGCAAGTGGTTTTGATTATATTCAGACATTGAAAAAGAAATATAAGAAGTGGTGTGAAGACAACCAGTTATCTCGTCAAGTTAAATGTCCAGGGTGTTCAAAAATGTTTTTATTAAGATTAAGAACAGATAAATACGATGAACAAGAACATCCTTGGCTAAAGGACAATATACTCTGTAATGAATATTTGTTAAAACTTTATAAAGAAAAGAAAATAACCAAGGAAGACGTTTCAAAGGTTTTAAAATGTTCAGTTGACTATATCGATTGGCTAATTGACAAATTGGAGAAAAAATAACTATGTTACTAGAAAAGATAGACGAAGAAGAGATTTTTTTTGCTGAATGTTTTTATAATCCTATATGTAATATTGAATCGCTCTTTGACAATTTCGATAATCTCGGCAGTTTTAGCCCAGATAAGTTTGGAAAAATAAGACAATATCAAGCTCCCATGCTTTCATTTGAAAGTATGATTGACATTGACACTCCTGATTTAGATGAAAAGGAAAAAATGAATTTAAGGAAGGGAACAGGTGATATTTATAATCTTGGTGGAAGGAATTTTGGCAAGTGCGAATCAATTAATAACTACTGTTCTTTGGCAAATGGAAAACGAAAGCGATTTGGTGATTTAATAGGAAAGAAAGAAATAGTATTTTCTTTGAATCAAAAAACTCTTAAATTAGAAACATCCGAAGCATTTTTTCGAGATAATGGTATAAGAAATTGTTATAAGGTAACAACTAAAGATGGAAAAGAAATAACAGTAACTAAAAATCATCCTTTACTAACAAAAAACGGATGGAAAACGGTTTTGGAATTAAAAGAAAACGATTGGTTAGCTACACCTAGAAAATACAATATAAAAAACACGCAAACTGTTGATGAAAATGAAAAATATAATAAAATAGTAGAGTCTGACATTTATTGGGATAAATTTAAAAAGATAGAATATGTGGGAAAAAAACAAACCGTAATGGTGAGTGTTCCTGGAAACCAAAATTATATTTCTAATGATATTGTTTCTCATAATTCACTCATTGGAGAGAAACTAGACATACCACAATCATTGATGACAGACGATGGTTGGTGGTGTGGGTTTGCATCAATAGACATGAATCACATTACAGGAATATTAGATTGTGTAAGAGATGCAGTTGATAACCATCCAATAGTTAGTTTATTTAGAAGAAGGGTTAAAACACATCCTAATTATTTAATAACTACTAAAAATGGTTGGAAATTAGAAGGTGTTAATTTAAACTTAAATGCTAAAAGTCCTGGAGACCAATTTATAGGAAAACATTTTCAGAAAATTTATTTTGAAGAAGCTTCGTATGAAACAGAAGAAGTTTATAATAAGAGGCAGGATGCGATTTCAGAAAAAGGTTGTGTTTTTCGAATTTCTGGGATGACTGATTTTACAAGACATTCGCCTATTGGAAGACAATTTTATGACCCTGAAAACAAAAATAAAATAATAAATCTTCCACAATTTGTTAATTCTTTTTTTAATGAAAAAGAAAAACAAAGAAGAATTGAACAATATGGAGGAGAAGATAATTTAAATTATAAAATCTATGTGTTAGGTCAAATTATAGAGGGCGGTGAGTCTGAGTTCGATATGACCAGAGTCAGAGATTGCTACCTTGAAAAAAGAACAATTAAAAGATTTGAAATACCCAAAAAAAGATTTAAGAATTTTAAAGACTTTATAGTAGTTGAAAGACCTAAGTCAGCAGACCGCATTATTATTGCATCGGACATTGGAGATGGTGCTGGCGGAAGCGATTTAATTATTCTTTCCCAAATAGGAAATAAATATAGATGGTTATACGACATAATTCTTTATAATTTAACAGCATCAGAACAAATTGAGATTTTTAAATTTTTAATTGAAAAATTAAGTGCTAATGTTGTTGGAATTGAATGTGGTGAAGGTATTGGTAGAACTATCTATCGTGAATTAGAACGTATTTATTCAAAAGATAATTTAGTATATTATGACGGTAGAGAAAAAGTTAATGTTGATTTTGAAAAAGATGATAAAGGAAATATAAAAAGAGAAAAAGGAAAACCTGTATATTTACAGGAATTTATGTCAGAATGGTCGGTAAGAAGGCTTAAAGCATTGTTATACGAAAATTTATTAAGTTTACCTAAAGATTTTAAATTTGATAAACAATTATCTAGTGTTGTTGCATTACCAGGACATTCAAGAACTAAATACAGATGTATAACACAACAGGGAGACCATCTTTGGAGCGCCTTTAAGACCTTTGCGATATGTGAATGGCTAAAAAATAGTTTATTAAAAACACCGTCAATGAATAAAAATGAAAACTTTAGTGGCGGTGTTTCAAGTTGGTAAGGAGAATTAATTAGTAAGGAAAATAAAATAGGAGCAAATAATGGATAATAATTTATTAGTAATGTCTCTTTTGTCAGTAATGTCAAAGAGTATAGAATTACCATCAGGATTTCATAATAAAGTACAAGCAATAAAAGACATGCTTGCTGATGATTGTACAGGATTTGTTGATTCTTTAACAGATTTTCAGGTAAATAGTGCTTGTGTTGACTTTAGCATTGAAACTGATAATGAAGAATTTACTAAGAAACTTAAAAACTGGTTAGACAGAATAAACATTGAATATAATGGACAAATTCCTTCAGGGATTAATCCTTTAGCCAAAGAATATTTTAAAGAAAGATGGAAGGGTTCATCTTTTCCAGTTTTAAAAATATCCAAATGGGGTTCGGTTAATGGAATAATAGTTCCTGTAAAAATGTTTTTTGTGGATGGTCAATCTATATACGCAAAAGACAAAAACGAAAATGATGACAGTAAAAAACTATTAAATTATGATTATTATTTAGGAAAAAACTCAAACGAAAAGTTAGGAAACAATATTATAATTACAAAACCATATGGTAGATGGTTTGATGAATATCCTAACCCATATTTAATTAAAAGAGGTGTATATCATAATTATAAAATAATTAAATCTATTAAAAATAAAGAATCTGAAATTTTAGAAAAAATTATACCTTATATAATGATGATTAAGAAAGGCTCAGAACATTTATCATTAAATGATATTAAATCCTATGATAAAAAAGAATTACAAGAGATTACCAATAAATTTAAAGAATTAATGGAAAATTATAAAAATAAAAACACACCTATAAGAACTGCTAACTTTGATGAAGAAATTAAACATTTAATACCTAATCTTACAGATATTTTTGACAGTAAACTTTTCGAAGTTGCGGAGAAGAACATACTTGCAGGATTAGGTTTTATAAATGTAACTGAAATACTTTCAACCCGACAAGAATCAATATTAAATCCCAAAGTTTTTACAGAAGAAACACAACAGGGTGTTAAAGATTTCAAACAACTGCTTAAAGAATTAACAATTAAAATTATTGATAAAAATAAGGATAAGAAATCGGTTGATTCTAATTTTTATGTAAGTTCTTCACCTGTAAAGAGTTTTATGACTGACGAATTTAAGCGACAAGTACAGAGACTTTGGAGAAGTGGTCGTATTTCTGACCAGACTGCTGTAGAAATAATAGGAGAGGTTGATTTTAGAACAGAAGTTTATAGAAGGAAGAAAGAGAAAACAGAAGGGTTAGATAAAATATTATATCCGCCTGTAGCTGAAAATAGAGAAGATAGAAAATATGTAAATCCTTTTGGTAAAGAAAAAAAGAATGAAGATAAAAATGGAAAACAGATTTCTCCTGACAAAATAGATGATGTTGAGAAAAAAGAATATAATGAATCTAAAATATTAGAAATATCGCCTTACAAAGATTTAGAGAGTTTACCCAAAAATGTAAAAACATCTTTATCAAAACCGCTACAAAGAATATGGAAGAAAGCGTTTAACGCTGCTTATGAAGAATACGATTCGGATGATACATCGTTTAAAATAGCCTGGCGAGTTATAAAACGTGTATCAGAGAAAAACGATGAAGGAAAATGGGTGAGAAAAAAGAAAATTAATAAAAACGGAAAAGAGGTAAATGTTAGATTAACAAAATCAATAATAGAAGAGGTAATAGATTATACCGAAGAAAGATTATTTGATGAAATTAATGAGGAGGATAAAAATGAAAGAAAAGATATTATTATCTGAAACAAAATTATTCTTGGATGATTTTGAAAAGTCTTCTACCACACAAATTCTAGAAGAAGGAAAAGAAAAAGAGGAAATTATAAAAATTGCTGAGGCAAGAGGTATTAATTTAAAAAACAATACTGATTTATCAGGTTTTAAAAACATTTATGTATTTGCCGATAAAAATAGTAAAAATAATGTGAGGTTTCCTAAGAAACCATTATTAAAAGCATTACCCACTGCTATAGGTAAACCAATAAACATTGACCATAATAGGAGACACGTTGTTGGACATATCATAGATATAAGGTATAAGGAAAAAGACAATAGCGTACTTACATATGGTGTTTTTTATAAATCAAATTTTGAAGATGAATATTTAAAGGTAAAAGAAGCGTTTAAGAACGGTAGTTTACCAACATCTTCTGAAATTTGGTGTCCAAAGAAAAAAAGAAAAACTCTTAGAGATGGTACTGTAGAATTACAGGAATTGGAAATAGCTGGAAATGCTCTTTTACTTTATAATGAACCAGCATTTGACGGAACAAAAGTGCTTGCTTTATCGAAGAAAAATACTACTGAAAGCGATTTAGTTTTTTCTTCAAAATACAATGATGATGAAATTATTTGTTCTAGTTCTTTTGAAGATTCTGTAAAAAAGAATTATGAAAGAATGTTAAAAGAGAAAGAAGAAAAATCCAAGGAAGAAGAAGATAAACAAGAACAACCTAAAGAAGAGGTTGCAGAAAAAGTTCATGAAACACCTAAAATTAAATGTGGTAATTGCGGTGTAGAACTTAATAAACCTGAAGAAGAAAACACACAGTGTTCAGGTTGTTTATCTATTTTAGATAGAGAAGGAAGCATTATTTATCCGCCTCAAAAAATAGATTTTAATTTATTCTGTCCTTCATGTCGAGCCAAAAGTTGGTTGTTAAAAGATGACAAGAAGAATTCAGCAGAATTAAGATGTAGAGAATGTAAAAAAGAATATTTAATTGATTTTATAGTGAAAGATGAAGATTCTGATGGAGAAAAAATAAAAGAAAAATTTAATTTTGTATATTCAACATTTTCAACATGTCCACAATGTGATAATAAAGTTACTGTTGTGGGAACTTCAAAGATGGAAAAATTTAATTTATCTTGTGATAAGTGCGGATTAAATTTTGTTTACAATAAACAAAAAGATAAAAGATTTAAACAGATTCAAACGATTAGAGAGATTATTGATGACCAAAAAACTAAAGAGGAGGAAGAAAAAGTGAAAGATGAAACTAAAAAAACCGAAGAAAAGAAAGAAGAAACTAAGGTTGAAGAGAAAAAAACTCCTCAAACCGAAACTCCTAAAGAAGAAAAAGTAGAGAATCCTAAAGAAGAAAAGAAAGAAACACCCAAAGAAGAAACAACTGAAACAGCTAAAACCGAAGAAAAAACTGAAGAAACACCAAAGGAAGAGAAGACAGAAGAAGATAAACCTGCCAAATCTTCTAAAGAGAAAGAAGATAATATTGAGGAAGAACCAAAAGAAAAATACTACAAAACAAAAACATTGAGAAAAGCAGCTAAAGAAATTAAAGAATTAAAGAAGTTATTTAAATCAAGTTTAAATGACCAATCACAATATATTAATGGAATTAAAAAAACTGCTTCATTAGTCATTTCTTTGAGAAAAGATTTGAAAAAGATAAAACAAGAAGCAGAAGATAAAGTTAGTTTTTACAAAGAGAACGCCAAAAAGATAATTACAAGGCAAGAGGAACTTGGCGAACATGCTAAATGTTTATCTGACAAAGATATAGTCAACGATGATGTTTATGAAAAAGCAAAACTTCGCAAAGAAAACGACTTGCTCCGTTCTCAAAAAGAAGGCATCTCCGATGATACTGTTGGAGACAAAGTCATAGAAAAAACTGACGAATATTATGCCGAACAGCGTAAAAAGATTAATAAATCTGCGTTTGGCGAAAATTAAAAGAGGTATTTAAAATGAAAAATGATTTACATTTAGAATTATCAAAATTAGTTGGGGAACCTATTAATTATCAGCTTCCTGTTCCTTTGCCTATATCAAAAATTGCTAACACTGACACAGTTGAACCAGGCGAAAAAGTTTATACTTATGAAGATGTTGATGGAGATTCTGATGATGTATTAGGTGTAGATGCAACTGGAAGAATTTTCCACGTTGAAAGAGAACCTCTAGAGGATGTACTTGTTCCTCTTAGCGGTTTACAAAGTAGAATTGAAAGAGTTAATGTTGATGTTCTTTTAGGAAGACCTGACCTTAAAGTGCTTAGTCGCAAAAAGGCTGGTATTGCTAGAGCTATGGATAAAAAAGAGTTGAAAGCAATTTTGACTGCAATTACTACTGAATCTACTGTTACTATTTCTAGTAAAACTCAAGGTAGAACTCCTACTAGCACTGGTGTTGAAAAAGTAGAATATGCATCTGGTGATGATATTTATGATTTGATTCTTAAGGCAAAACAAAAAATTGAAGACTATGGTAACAAATACGTTCTTCTTAATGGTTCTGCTGTTCAGAATAAAATTGATACTTATGATAAAGATGTTTCTGCAACTTTAAACTATAATCCTAATATCAAGGCTAAATTAGCACAGCTTGGTATAGAAGAGGTTAAAGTTTGGGGTAAAGTAAGAGATAAAACTGCTGATGGAACTGATTTTCAATCAGGCGATTCAGAATCTAGATTGTTAGATACTAATAAGTTTGTTCTTGTAGCAACTGATTCCACATTTGCTGAAGGCAAACCTATTACTTTTGTTCGAAGAAAGATTAGTCCTGAAATAGCAAAACTTATGGGAGCAGAGATAGATAAGGCTCAGAGAGCTAATCTTGCTCTTCAAACTCCTATTAGAGACGAGAATGACAAACTGGCTATAGGTGTATATGGTTATGAATCTATATGTTTCGTAATCTCTAATCCTAAAGCTATTGTTTTCTGTGACGCTGAATCAGCACTTTAATATCATCTTAGTTTAACAATAATCAGGGGAAGTTAATTCTTCCCCTGTTCATCAAATTGTTAACATTTAAAAAAGTAGGAAAAATGACAGAATTAAAAGGTTCTTTAAGTAAAAAAGACAGTAAAAAGATTGATTTATTATTATCAGATTTAATAGACCCATACGGAGATTTTTTTATCACTAAGGATAATATAAGGTTATTTCTTAGAGATAATAAGCATTTATTGTTTCGTGCATTGAGTAAGGGCGATAAAATAGCCTTTAACAACAAAGCAATAGCTTTTATTACTGGATTTAGTGATAATTCAGAAAGAAAATACTTAAAATTACTTTATGAGAAACCCGAATATGTTAAAGATTTATTAAAAATTATAGGATGGAATTTAAATATTAATCTTTGGGTAAAAATAAAGAAAAATAATCCTGTCCAAAAACAATTAAAAAAACAAGGATTTAAATTTAAGGGAAGTAGAGGTTCTGAAATACTTCTTTATAGACCAAAAAGAAAAGATAGGAGAAAATAATGTCAATTAATAATTTAGATACGTTATATCAAAAAATAAGAGCGTTAATTAATGACCATAAATCAAAAGGAGTAGAATTATTTGAATATAAAAATTCTCCTACATTCATTATTGCGCAAAATAACATAGAAATAATTAAGACAACAAATAAAGAAACAGGACAGGAATTATCAAAATCTTTTAATGAAGAATCAAATGAATTAACACTATCTTTAGAGTCAGCGGAAGAAGTATCGTTTGGTGATAAAATAGAAGTTTCATTTAATTTTTATAATTATAGCAACAATGAATTAAAAGAATATATAAGAGCATCATTTGTTTGGTTAAATATTTATTCTTCTGAATGTAATAAATATGAAGTAGAAGATAATGATATATATCCAACACCTAATGATGATACATTGGATTTAATAGCTATAATTGCCAGTATTATTATTAAACCAAATTATTCAGAATATAAAACGAGCAATCACACAGTAAGATACCCTAGAACTATGACTAAGGAAGATAAAATCGAACAATTAATAAAACGATATAAATTTAGTTCTGAAGGTATTGTTGATTTTGCGGATTAATATTAAATCAGGAGAAAAAAATGTCGCAATGTGCAAATATAAAAAGATTTAAAGGTTCAACCAAACCATATCAAATAGTTATTAAAAAAAACAATGTGCCGACTAATATTAACGGATGGACATTTTATCTTACAATTAAAACACAACCATCAGACTCTGACGAAGATGCTGTAATAAATAAAAAAGTAACAGAACATCCGCAGGCAAGTGATGGAATAGCACAATTTGATTTTGATTCAGAAGAGGTGAATTTATCAGGAAATTATTTTTATTCTATTGATTTTAAAGATAACGAAGGAAATCAAGATGTTTTATTTTTTGGTAAGATAAAATTTATTAGTACATTGAGAAACGAAAGGAATTAATTATGACTTTAGCAAGAATTAATAAAAACAATTTTACTGTTAACTTAGTAGAAAAAGAAATATTTACTGTAAACCTAATTACTGCTGATATTGTTAGAAGAAAAATTTATATAGATGAATTAGAAGATGTAGATTTAACAGGTATTGCAGAAGGTAAAATCTTAAAAGTTGATGCTTCTAATAATTTTGTAATAGCTGATGAGAGTGGTGGGGTTAGTACTTTAGATACTTTAGAAGGTTTATCAGATGTAGACTTTGATAGTGGAACTCCTTCTGATGGACAAGGACTTGTTTATGATTCAGTAAGCGGTAAATGGAAGGCAGAAACAATACCTTCCAAGGCAGAAGAAATACAAACAGACCAATCAAACGAATCTGTACAGGATAAATTAGACGAACTAGACGATGAAAAAGTAGACAAAGAGGCTGGAAAATCTTTAGTAGACGATACAGAAATAGCAAAGATACATACTCAAAACACAGACACTAAACTAGATGAAGGTCAAGTTAACGAAGTATCCTCATCAGATTTACGAGGACACATAGACGACGCAGATAAACATAGAGAGATAAATAATGAAGGGACCGAAGTAACTGACCTCTGGTCTGCGAGTAAAATAGGAAGCGAATTAGGAGACAAAGTAGATAAAGTAACAGACAAATCTTTAGTAGACGATACAGAAATAGCAAAGATACATACTCAAAACACAGACAATATCTTACAGGCTAACGTAGCTGAGTTAGAATATAGCAACGAGTCGACTTATAAAGATTATATATATCCCACAGGAGAAGGTCCGAGTAAAATAGCCCATTGCTATGATGTAGTTAACTCAGGAAATTTAACTAAAATTTCTATACCCTTCAACCATTATAGAGAAGGGGACTACACAGGCGATGTAACTTTTAAGATAACGTTACTAGACAAGAATGGACTCCCAGATGAAGGTAATACGCTAGCCACTCAAGTTATCGCAAACGCAGATATCCCTGCAACTAAAGCATGGGTAGACGTTATTTTTGATACTCCTGCCCAAGTAACTGCAGGACAAGGGGTAGCCGTAGTTATGGCACCCGTTCTAGAATCATCGCAATACTTAGAATTTTACTATGAGATAGTAACAGAAGGTGAGGGTCACGCAGCCTATTATGGAACGTTTTCTGACCCCACGATATGGAGTGCATATGACTGGAAATATAATATAGCAATTAAAGTCTATATAGATGGCACTATAGACTTAATAAAAGATGGAAAACTACAAAGAGATTTATCAGCAAATTCTAATAAAATAACTAATTTAGCAGCTCCTGAAAATAATTATGATGCTATTAGACAAACAACAAAAATAACAGAAAGTAATTTAGAAGATGCAATAGACCATAAAGATTTAACTGATAATCCTCATAGTGTCGATAAAACAGACGTTAGTTTAGGAAACGTACCCAACTTAGATACAACTGATGCAGTTAATAATGAACACAGTCAAAATACAGATACAATTTTACAAGCTGATGAAGAATATATTTCAGATGCTCAACAATTAGATTATAGTGGTAGCCCTAATGAAACAAAAATAGGAGGTGTTAGTCAAGTAGCTCAGATTTTTACTGCTGAGAATTCAGCTGATATTTATAGTGTTACTGTAAGCATCTATTGGAATTCTCAAGAAGGAGATGGAGTAACTGTTGAAATTCAATCAGTAGATGGAAATAATAAACCTTCAGGAACTGTTTTAGCTACTTCAGAAACTATTCCTACTAGCGATTTAAAAAAATATTCTTATGAAAACGTAGAAGCTTTATTCAACACCCCCAACTCTTTAACTGAAGGTACAAAATATGCTATAGTTTGTAAATCAGACGACAATAATTTTTGGAGCTCCACAGATGATGGAGAAGCATTATACTCAGGTGGAAAACTATGGCTTAGTAGCGATAGTGGCTCTACTTGGACAGAGGAAACAGACACTAATATCTACTTTAAAGTAAGAGTAGAGGGTGTTGGAGTAATCAATATCATAGACAACGGCGCCCTTCAAAGAAACTTAGATGCAAATTCATATAAAGTAACTAATTTAGCAGCTCCAGAAAATAATTATGATGCAATAAGACAAACAGCAAAAATAACAGAAAGTAATTTAGAAGATGCAGTAGACCATAAAGACCT
>PXEJ01000020.1 GCA_003566215.1 Cyanobacteria bacterium T3Sed10_376R1m
ATCGTCCTGTATTATTATTTAAGAATGATTGGAACATTACTCAAGTTCAAGGTGATCATCCTGATTTACGGTTAAGTGCGATCGCATAGCAATTTCTTGCTTTAAGATTTAGTTACTAACCATAGATAGACAATGGTACCTAATATGGTTAATGAAATTAACATTTCTTTTTGTTGAGTTAACCATATCTTTAATATTTGCCAAAAGTCGTTGATCGCTCTACGGCGTTTTCTTCCCATTTCTGCCATCAAAAAGTGAACTTCGGCATCTACTTCTTCAATAGATATTTTGCCTTCATTGTAAGCATTTTCTAGCTTATCTAATTCCCGCCAATACTCTTGGGTTTCTTCTTGAAGATTGATTAACATAATTAATTTACCCATATATTACAATATATGTACCAATATAACATTTTGTTACAAAGGATTGACAAGAAATCTATTAGTATATTCCGTACCTAGAGAAGTTAGCCTAAGTAGGCTTTGCTGAAAAAATGCTATGGTAAGGAGAATTAACAATGGACAATAATCTTTGACATTGATAGTTTTTGATTTATTCAGCAGACCCAGAATAAGAAAGTGTAGGGAAAATTCCACCAAAATACGATGTACGCAGGTTTCCTGAAAATTAGCTGTTTCGAGATTTTGAGCCGGTGGAGAAATGACCTTTTGTTCGTTATGATTGCTGTCTAAGTTTTGAAAAATAAAAAACTAATTGTAAATATGATTATGTGTGTTTGTGAAGAACATTCAAGGGATTGTTATTATGGACTTAAGAAAGTATGACCTGAAAAAGTATTAACTTCAACGGGTGTTAAATAATTCTGAGGAATGCGAAGAAGTTATCAGGATGGGAGTGGATATAATAAGAACGAGACATGACATAACATTAAAAATTTAATATTTTCATTATCCCCCACTAAAATTCTCTCATTTTTTTATTAAAGGAAAAATTATAGCTAAAATAAATTATTATTAATTATGAGTACTTTACCTAAATCTAGTTTGAAAATTCGAGGAGTACAGTATCGAGATTTAAGTGCGATCGCATCCCTCCTCAAACAGAGATTATCCTTAGAAAACAATCATCACTATCGCTCACTCCTAAACCAAGTAGAACAATATCAAAGTTGCTACGGATTATTACAAGTAGCCAAAATATTACCCCCTAGTTGGCACAATGATTTTTATGTTTATGTAGCTGAAAAAGATGGACAAATACAAGGCATTATTCAAGTTACTCCCTTCAACAAAAATCGTAGCACATGGAAAGTACAAAAAATATTAATCAACTACAATACATCCCTGAGTCACCTACTAATAGGCAATTGTAGTATAGGTTCTCAATTACTTCGCCACTGTTTTGAACAAATTTGGGAAGCAAGAACATGGATACTAGAAGTAAATATCAACGAAAAAAATACCCTCGGGCTATACAGAGAAAACGGTTTTCAACCCCTTGCCCAAATTACTAATTGGGAATGTGATGCAGATATACTAGCAAAACTAGCTCAACAAGAACCTAATTTGCCCAATATTTTACCCGTCAGTAACGCAGACTCTCGCCTACTTTATCAATTAGACTGTGTATCTTTACCCCCTAATGTGAGACAAGTATTTGACCTTCATGTTGAAGACTTCAAAATCAGTCTCCTTAGTTACCTATCCAAGGGCCTAAAATCTTTATGGAAGAAACAAGAACAAATTAAAGCCTATGTTTTTGAACCCCAAAGAAAAGCCGCCATAGGCTACTTTCAGCTTACCATCTCCAAGGACGGAAGCCAGTGCCACGAAGCAACTCTAACAGTTCATCCCGCTTATACATGGCTTTATCCCAAACTATTAACCCAAATGGCTTGTGTTATTCAAAAATTCCCCTCCCAATCTCTTTTACTATCATCTGCAGACTATCAATCAGAAAGAGAAGAATATCTCGAAAAAATTGGAGCTAAAAGGGTAGAGCAAAAATTACTCATGTCAAGATCAGTATGGCATAAACTAAGGGAAGCAAAACCCCTAGAATCTCTCAAACTGCAAGAAGTCTTACAAGGGCTAAAACCTTCCCGTGCCCCCATACCAACTCACTGGCAACCCTCGGTAGTGGAAAACCCAACCCACCCATCTTCTCCATTGCACCATCAAGAAGAAGAAACCTAACCAAAAAGGCAGGTTTATCCTGCCCCCAATTTAATAATTATTCAATCCCAATTTCATTAGTTCTTTTGTATTGGCGATAGGCAGCAAAAAATAATCCCATTAATGTGACGGGAATTAAGCCTATTACAATGCCTAACAATAAAGGTTCAATCATTTTTATCTCCTAACTATATTAAATTTTTAATAATAATATATATGTTATCAAAATCTCAACCAAAGCAAAAACTTTATCAAAATGGGAGCAGGGCAAACGCATACTCAAGTGGACAAAATTTTAAGTAAATAATCATTGTCCTATCCTGCTTTAAGTCGCTTTGCCTTTTTACCTCGAGAACAACTCTTTTCCTGATTTAACAAATTTAAGGCGATATGTTTGATTACTGCCATGTTTTCACTACCCTAACCTTTTCTGATTCTACTTTCATCTTCCCTAAACCCTACATCTAACACCAATGTAATTTATTCTCTATTAGTTTCGTATTTTTCCTTGATAATTTCTTGATAATTATTTTTCAATGCCCAATCAGATAATTGTTTTACATCCTCAAATAAATTACCTTGATTGCCTTTGAGGCTAAGAATATAGTCTCCCCTTTTCTCTATAATCTTTTTAGCTATGTCCTTTTGACACCCTATCGCATCAATGGTCACAATACAACCATTAAGTTCTAACGGTACTTAAACAAAAGTTAAGCCCAAATAAAGCCTAAACTAGCTTTATAATTAGCAAATACCTCAGTATTATGGTTAAGCCATTGGATAAAACGAAAAGATACAGCAGTGCGAAATGCCTCAAGAGACTGGGCAAAGGTATTTAAAGGCTTATTTCCCTTATCCAATCTGCCTTATGAGTGCCTTGTCGCCCCCTCAGCTATTTTTTGATACTTTTTGTATGCTTAACCCCTTGATATTTATGCTTTTTGATTTATTCAACAGAAACTCATTATTCCCAAATTCCTAAGTTCA
>PXEJ01000216.1 GCA_003566215.1 Cyanobacteria bacterium T3Sed10_376R1m
AAATATCTTATAAATTTACCTCTCCCCACCCCCAAGACATCATTGTATTCACTCCTCCCCCACAATTACAAGTCCTCGGCTATGATGCCAGTCAAGCCTTTATCAAACGCATCATAGCCACGGGAGGAGACATAGTAGAAGTCAGGAATGGACAGGTATATGTCAATGATATTCCTCAACAAGAAGATTATACATTAGAAGACCTTAACTATACCTTAGGTCCAGTTATAGTACCCGAAGGGAATTTGTTTGTCATGGGAGATAACCGCAACAACAGCAACGACTCCCACCTCTGGGGATTTTTACCCGAAGACTACGTTATTGGTAAAGCCATTTACCGTTTTTATCCTTTTTCTAGTATTGGCAAGATATAGCAATGGACAGTTAATAATTGCTGTTAGTTAATTTAGAAGTAAGGTAGGGGTAGTTCCGTGGAATCGAGAAGATGGCATTTACTATCGAAATGGCAAGATTTAGTCCAAATCATTCACCAATTCTCGGAAATCGTCCCCCCGTTGCTCAAAGCTACTATATTGGTCAAAACTAGCACAGGCGGGAGATAATAAAACTACTTTAGCATTGGTTTGGGAGGCTAAATCTTTTGCTCGAATTACGGCATTAGCCATAGTCCCTAATTTTTCGTATTGATGGTAACCTTGTGCTTCTAAACGACAGGCAAATATATCTGAAGCATCACCAATCAGTAACACCGAGGCACATTTTTCCTTAATTTTACTAATCCACTGACTATCTTCTCCCTCCTTTGCTTCACCACCAGCAATTAATATTACAGGGGCACTGACGGATTCTAAGCCGACTTGGGCGGCATCATAGTTAGTCGCTTTACTGTCATTAATGTATCTCACCCCTTCAATGGTTTTGATTAACTCTAAGCGGTGGGTGACACCATTAAAGGTGGTTATGGTATGGGCGATCGCACTTTTGCTCACTTTAGCTAATTTAGCCGCCGCAACAGCCATCAATAAATTTTGTTGATTGTGTAAGCCAACCATTTTAAAAAGAGAAATAGGGGCGATTAACTCCCCAAAAGCAACAATCCAACCATCTTGGAGAAATACCCCCCGACTTTCTTCTCCCAATAAAAACTCTTTGCCCTTAACACTTGTCCAATAGGCATTTTCCCAAGACTCCCTCAAACCCAAATCACGCAAATAAGGATCATCACCATTAAAAATTTTAGAATGGGAACGTTTAATCAGACTAGCCTTAATATTATGATAGTTTTCGAGGGTTTTATGTCTTGCCAAATGATCAGGGGTAAATGTAGTCCAAATACCTATTTTGGGAGCTAATTCTACACTAGACTCAATTTGATAGCTACTTACTTCGGCTACCACCCACTGGGGCTTATTATCTGAAGATTCTAATGCTAACTCACAGGCGGCATAGCCAATATTACCACAGGCAGAAGTTTTAATGCCCCCATTTTTGAACATGGCTTCAATTAAAGCTGTTGTAGTGGTTTTGCCGTTTGTACCCGTAATGGCTACCCAGGGGCAAGTGTTGAGATAACGCCATCCCAATTCCATCTCTCCTATGGTGGTTATACCTTTATTTCTTGCCTCTATTAACAGGGGAATATCCCAGGGTACCCCCGGGCTTACCACGATTAATTCAGGGAGATTATCAGGGTTTAGGGGAATATTTTGGGCTAACTTAACGGTTATATTTTCTTGGGCTAATTTTTGTTTGAGAGGTTCAAATTTGCCCGATGTATCAGCGTCGTAGATAGTAACTTCTTTACCTTGCTTTTTAAGCAACTTTGCTGCAGCAATGCCTGATTTTCCTAAGCCGATAATCTCGATTTTGCCCATATAATTGTGATTCTTACAATGTTGACTAATAGATTTTACCTTTTATCTTGGTCTTTTTCTATTTTTTTGCCAAGCACGTTGGGCTTCTTTTATTAATTTTTTGATTCTTAAATCGAGGGAATATCCTCTTTTTGTTTGTACTATGATAGTGTTGGAAGTGCGATCGTGAAACGCTTGATTGTATTCATCATCGGTTAAAGCCGTAAAGCCATCAATAATAATTGGTATTAGTAGTAATAACATAGAAATAAAGTTACGAAAATTAATCTTTAACCCGATCATTGCCAAAAACGCACCCAAGGCAATAATGATTTCTCTTTTGGTTAAGTTAGTCAAAGAAGGACGACGATTATTATATTTGGCATCAATAATTTTTAAATCAAATGCCCAACGCCCCAAACTCTGACCCTGATTCTTATCCACTACCACCACTCGTAAGACTAACCATAGTAAAATAAAAATAAGTAATTCAGCAAATACATTAGTTACTAAAGAAGAAATTAACCAAACCACAATAAAGTCAACTAAAAAGGCATAAGCTCGTCTTTCTGGTGGTGCTTTTGGTGTTCTCCTGATAGGATACTCTTCTTGATACATGGTTAGCGTTTTGAGTTTATCTTCCATGTTTTTAGTATATTAGATTGTGATCAGAATTTGGTTTTTGCTTAATCATTAATAAATATTACCTAAATTGAAATAAGAAATAATTCTAATGGAAAAGGAAGAAATTACTGATAAAAAACATCGTGTTTTATTTGTCGTTAGATATTTATGGGGGGATGAAGGTATCTCCGTTTGTTTGGTTAGATTGGCTCAAGGATTGCAAAGAAGAGGCTGGGAAGTAGGACTTGCTTCGGCAATGAAAGAAGATGAACCACAATCAGGCTCCACTAGAAGCGTAAGTTATTTTGAGTCCCAAGGAATTAAACATTTTTTTGTTGCTTTTCCAGATACACAAACGGCTCTTAAAAATCCCATAGCAATGGTTAGGGCTTTGGTTGAGTTAAACCGAGTTGCTAAAAATTTTTGTCCTGATGTTATTCATCTTCACTCACTATCAATGTGTCCGTATCTTAATATAATCAGATTTTTGCACAAAATTCCTTTTATTTCTACCGCTCATTTAGAACCAACTTTAGATAGTAGTTTTATAAAAGTTTGTGCTAAAGTCAGTCATTATTTTCCTCGTTTTTTGGGCGATCATTTTATTGCGATTAGTACAGAATTAAAAAATATTTATGAACAGTATGTTAATTTACCTTCCTCACAAATTA
>PXEJ01000227.1 GCA_003566215.1 Cyanobacteria bacterium T3Sed10_376R1m
AATAGTGTTTTTTTGCTTAGGCTTAGTTTAGCACAACTTTTTACACTACAGTAACTATTTGTGTAAGAAATATAAAGCCGTGCTAGAAGCACGGGGTTTTAAACCCAATTAATTTGGATAAGAGTAGAATCAAACACAAATACAGATATGTTTTGACAAAAAATAAACGATGGTGCAAGTATCAAGGCGCTATAATTTTGAGCAAAATCATAGATCGCAATATTTTGAATAATATAAAATGAAAAATAAAAAAACTGTTCCAGCTAATTCTATTTCCCCCATAAAAATAACCAGAAATACGGACAAAGTCAGAGTATCCCCTAGACAGACTTATGTAAAAAAAGAAAAGCCTCCAGAAAATATTTTTAATAGTATTTTTAACTATATTTTTAGAGTAGCAATAGTGGGAGTGGGAATGGGAACAATTTTTGGCAGTATATTAGCAAATATTGATCTGACTCAACCATTATTTCCTGAATTAAATTTACCATTTTTGCCAAAATCAGAAAATAACCAAGGGAATGATACCCCTCTCCCATTATTAGAAAATCAAGCACAGGAAGAAGCTCAAAATTTAGAAACCCAAGCACCTCTTAGCAATACCCTTGTTTTTAGCAGTGAATTAATGCCTTTAAGGGAAAAATTTATGGCTATATTTAAGGAATATGCTAATTTAGAACCTAGTGCTTTTTTTGTGGATTTGGATAATGGAGCTTTTGTTAACTATAACGGTATCACGGCTTTTCCGGCTGCTAGTACCATAAAAACCCCTATTTTAGTGGCTTTTTTTGAAGATGTGGATGCAGGGAAGATTGTCCTTGATGAAAAGTTGATAATGACAGAACAAACAAAAGCTTCAGAAGCAGGTACGATGCAATATCAACCCATTGGCACGGAATATACTGCTTTAAAGGTTGCCCAAGAAATGATTATTCGTAGTGATAATACTGCTACAAATATGATGATTGAACGTTTAGGGGGAGCTCAATCTCTTAATCAACGTTTTCA
This sequence comes from Cyanobacteria bacterium T3Sed10_376R1m, assembly GCA_003566215.1. Taxonomy (GTDB): domain Bacteria; phylum Cyanobacteriota; class Cyanobacteriia; order Cyanobacteriales; family Cyanobacteriaceae; genus Cyanobacterium. Next base: position 1,009 of record PXEJ01000227.1, read on the forward strand.
GGAATGGGGTTTAGAATCTACGGTAATTAATAATTATCTTCCTGATTTAGAAGGCACCAATACTATTAGTGCGAGGGATTACGCTATTTTGTTAATGAAGGTGAATAATGGTGATTTGGTATCGTTACGATCGCGCGATCGCCTTTTAAGTATAATGGAGCAAACTGTAACCAAAACTCTATTACCTCAAGGATTAGAACCGGGTGCGACTATTTATCACAAAACAGGAGATATAGGCAAAGTATTAGGCGATGGGGGAATTATAGATATTCCCACTGGTAAACGTTATGTGGGTGCAATTTTAGTAAAACGCCCCCATAATGATCCCGATGGTAGAAAGATGATTCAAGAAATATCAAGGGAAGCCTATCAACATTTTAAATGGTATCAGCCACGACCTTAAGACAATTGACGTAGATAAGAGAGTAAATCGGCCATGTCTTCTGCGGATGGTTGAAATTTTGGCATGGGGGGAGTTTTGCCAGTGATGACTTGATTGATAATACCGACTTCTGATTTGTGTTTGGAAATATTAGTTAAACGTGGTCCGACATTTCCTACCCCTTGAAAGCCATGACAACCTGCACAATTAACGTTAAAAATTGCTTCCCCTCGTTGACTATCACCTTTGAAGGATAATACTTCTTGGACATAAGGATTTTGTTGAGGTACAAACCAAAAAGCGAAAATGACTACCAATGTTACCCCTAAGATACTGGAAATGGTTATGATAGCGGTTTTTATTTCTTGTTTATTAATTTTTGTTTCTAATATCTGGTTGTTCACGGACTCATTGTTAACTTTTAGTTTACTTATTTAACATTCTGCAATATTATCTCCTATTACTGCCACTTTTCCTAATTTTCCGTACAAGTTTTCTGAGAAAAATATTTTTTCGTTGATAAGTAGTTGATATTTAAGAAAAATTTTTAATGGGAAATTTGCAAACTGCTTTGAGATCCTTTATTTTTTTTCTCCAAGCTAACAGTTATAATTAAGGTTCTATGAAAATTAAAAGAATTGGCGTTAATGATTAAACAAGGTGAATTAGTAGAGATTGACATACGAGATGTTAGTAATGATGGCAATGGGGTAGGAAAAATCGAGCCTCAAGTGATTTTTGTACCTCAAACGGTGACAGGCGATCGCATTTCGGCTAAAGTAATTCAAACAAAGAAAAAATATTCTACCGCTAGGATAGAATCAATTATTGAACCTTCTGTCCATAGAATTCGCCCTCGTTGTATTGTGGCGGATAAATGTGGAGGTTGTCAGTGGCAACATATCGACTACAACTACCAACTAGAAATTAAGCAAAATAATGTTCAAGAAACCCTAACTCGTATCGGCGGTTTTAGTGATGTCAAGGTAGAACAAATTTTATCTAATAACTCTTTGGGCTATCGTAACAAGGCAAATTATCCCTTGGGAGTTTCCGCTAATGGTAATCTCAAGGCTGGTTATTATCGTCAAGGCACCCATCAAATTGTCAACTTGAATCAATGCCCCATTCAAGACGAAAGACTTAACCCTCTGTTAGCTGAAATTAAGCAAGACTTACAGGAATTAGGAATTCCTGTTTATGATGAAAACAGTAAAAAAGGAATTTTACGACATCTTTGCTTCCGTATTGGGGTTAACACAGGGGAAATTTTGATTGCTGTAGTTATTACTAAACCCAGTAACTTTAAGTTGGCACAACAAGCTCAAATTTGGTTAGAGCGTTATCCTAATGTGGTTGGGGTGACTTTAAATCAAAATAGTAGTAATACTAATGTAATTTTTGGGAAAGATACTGAACTGTTAGCAGGGCGACTATATCTCAAAGAAACCTTTGCGGGATTAACTTTTACTTTACGCATGGAAACTTTTTTTCAAGTAAATACCTCCGTAGCCGAAGCTTTGTTTTTGGAGGTGATGAAAACACTTAATTTAGGAGGCAATGAAACGGTAATCGATTTGTATTGTGGAGTTGGTACTTTTACTTTACCCATTGCTCAGAAAGTTAGGAAAGTGATTGGCATTGAATCTAATGCTACGGCTATTGAGTTAGCTAAACATAACGGGATCATTAATAATATTGATAATAGTCAATTTATC
>PXEJ01000289.1 GCA_003566215.1 Cyanobacteria bacterium T3Sed10_376R1m
GCATTGGGGAAGCAAGTCCGAGTTATTGGACTTAAACGCTTGGGGAGATTTGTCCTCTATCTTGGTTGGTGGTAACACCTGCCAGGGTAAGACGAGTCAGTGAACCAAGAATCCCCTGTTAAAGCGTCAGCTTAACGGTGGGAGTGTCAAAATTTGCGATTTGATAGTCTGACATCTAAAAATTCAAAAGAATGATCAATCAAAAAATAGCTATATATAGAATATTAGACGCTAACCTAGATAGAGCCAGGGAAGGGCTTAGAATAATAGAAGAATGGTGTCGTTTTGCCTTGAATGACCGAGAAAGTGCTTCTGTTTGTAAAAATATGCGTCAAGATTTAGCTAGCTGGCATAGTCAAGATTTACGCACCTCTAGGGATACTCCCAATGACCCCGGTACGGATTTAACTCATCCCCAAGAAGAAGAAAGAGAGGACATAGACGCATTGTTACAGGCAAATTTTTGTCGGGTTCAAGAAGCATTAAGAGTCTTAGAAGAATATGGAAAACTTTATGATGGTCAATTTGCCACGGCAATGAAGCAGTTACGTTATCACGTATATAGCTTGGAAAGTAAACTAATTGGCAAATCTCGACAACAACTCTTACAAACAACTAATTTATACCTAGTTACCATGCCCGTTGATGATTTATTTGGGGTGGTAGAGTCTGCCCTAAAAGGTGGCTTAAAGATTGTTCAATATCGCCACAAAAATCAAGAGGATTTAGTCAAACTAAAAGAGGCTCACAGACTAAAACAATTATGTCATCAATACGGTGCTTTATTCCTTGTCAACGATCGCCCAGATATTGCCCTTGCCATTAATGCTGATGGACTACACTTAGGACAAACCGATATGCCAGTAGCCCTAGCAAGACAAATATTAGGACAAGGAAAAATTATTGGTAAATCCACTACCAACCCCCAAGAAATGGCAAAAGCCTTGGCAGAAGATGTAGATTATATTGGGGTAGGACCTGTTTATGAAACTCCCACCAAAGCAGGAAAAAAAGCCGCTGGATTAGAATATGTCCGTTATGCTAATGATAATGCTAATGTACCTTGGTTTGCGATCGGGGGCATAGATCAAAATAACATTAATGATGTAATCAAAGCTGGAGGAAAAAAAGTTGCCGTGGTTAGGTCAATAATGGCAAATCAAAACCCCACCCAGATAACCCAAAAACTTCTCTCACAATTGAACTAACTTTGATTCAATAGCTCATATATCTTGTACTAATTTACAGCCTGAACTTTTTGTTTGTATTTCTTTTTTTATGCCTAATGGCACCCAAAGCAAATAAATTATTAAATAAATGAGAGCAAATTACTTAAAATTAAAAAAGAGTTGTGGATAAATAATCAAAAATATTATTGATGAAAGCAACAGCTAAAACTAAAAAAAGTAATGATCAACTATGATAACCCCACCACCATCGACAAACATTCAATGTACTAATACGAAATGTAGCACTTTTAACCCCATTAGTGAACAATTTTGTAGTCGATGCAACACCCCCATTATTAAACGTTATTTGTGGGCTACGGGGAAAATAGAAAACAATCAAGAAGTAGGTACCCTAATAAAAGAACGTTTTTTGATTGTCAATGACCAAATCCTAATAGATACCAAACCGAAATTAGTTCCTCCTCTCCCAGAAGAAATACCAGAGAATATCAAACCTTATCTCAAATTATTTTCTCAAAAATTACACCTACCCCAAGTATATGGTTACTTAGAAGAAAATAAGGCTTGGTTACTAGAATATGAAAGTATTCCCCTGAATAAAACAGGACAATTAATTTACCCTCAACTATTTCCCACACTACAAGAATCTTGGAAAAATAGTTCCCCCCTCCGACAACTTAATTGGTTTTGGCAAATAATCAATCTATGGCAACCTCTAATCAAACAAGGAATGTTATCGAGTCTTTTTGAGCCAGATAATATTAGAGTAAATGGAAGTATTATCAAATTAATAGAATTAAAACCAGATCAAAAACCTTCAGCCACATTACAAGATTTAGGAAAATTATTTGCGCCTTTAATTTCAGATGTCAACGAAGATATAAAAGAAATATTTACTAATATTATTTATTGTTTACAACAAAATCTATTAACTGCCCCTCATGATATTTTAACTATCTTAGATCAAACATTTTTTATCTTAAATAACAATTACTATACTCGACAATATCAAATTATCACAGCCACTGACGTTGGTAAAAAAAGGAAAAAAAATGAGGATGCCTGTTATCCAGAATTAGAAGAAGTAAAAAATACATCATCAGACATAGAAACATTAACCATAGTTTGTGATGGTTTAGGAGGACAAAAAAGCGGAGAGGTTGCTTCAAAATTAGCAATAAAAACCCTACAAGAAGAGCTAAATAAAGTTTACCAAAAACAATTAAAAGAAACTCTAAATAATAATAACTGGACTCCTTTGGTAGATAAAGATAAAATTTTAATGGCACTATCAAAAGCCAACAACCAAATCACAACTATTAATAATGGGGAGAAAAGAATAGATCGAGATAGAATGGGTACCACCGTAGTCATGAGTTTAGCATTAGACCATGCAATGTACTTAGCCCATGTAGGGGATTCTCGTATTTATTTAATTAATCAAGAAGGATGTCATCAAATAACTGTTGATGATGATTTAGCTTCTAGGGAAGTACGTTTAGGTTATGGATTTTATCGAGAAATTAGTAAAAATCCTTATACTGGGGCATTAATACAAGCACTAGGTACAGATTTTGCCCACAATATTCGCCCCCACATCAAGAGGATAATACTCGATGATGACTGTGTTTTCTTATTATGTTCTGATGGTTTATCGGATTTTGATAGGGTTGAAGAGTATTGGGAAAGTTTGGTTTTGCCTATAGTAACCCAAGAAAAAACTATTGATCAAAGTATGAAAGATTTACTTAATATGGCTTTAACTAAAAATGGTCATGATAATATAACTATTGGGTTGGTTTATTGTCAATTAAAACAAGAAGAATCGGATCATAAAAAAGAACTTTCATGGTCAAGTTTAGCTGAGATTATACCTGATTTACCAAAACCGATGCCCTCTATTGATGCACAACC
>PXEJ01000401.1 GCA_003566215.1 Cyanobacteria bacterium T3Sed10_376R1m
ACTTCAGCTTAATATTCAAGGGCGACTTCATGTAGAAAATGATTTTGAGCTTAAAAAAATGCGTAATGGAAAGGGTAAGATATATGCAAATGGTATCATAACTCTCGGAGGTCCTTATGCGGCAGTGGATACATTTCTTGGGTTACAGTATTCCGCCCATCGAATTATTGAAAGTTTAGCTTTATTGAAAGCACCTGATGTTCATTATATTTCTGGGATTTACTCTTTATCACAATGGTTTAAGTGGGCAAAAAATCAAAAACCCTAGCTATTGAACAAGGTTATATATTTTCGACAATTTTAAAAATAAAGCTGTTGGTTTACAAAACAGTTAACTATCAAATATTAATTATCAATTACCATGACACCTACTTTATTTGGACGTTGGCAAACTAGAATTTTTCTTTTGGCTACTATTGGCATACTTTTTAGTCTTCCTTTTTATTTTGGTTTTTGGGGAGGACATGAGGGAGAAATTGTTTATTTTTTAGTGGTGTTTTATGTGGTTATTTTGGGAATTTTTTGGGATATTTTCTATAACTATTTACAAAAATTTTTATGGGATCATGATTGGCCTGGAGTTTTACAATTGGGAGCTGGAATTGTAGAGGGTTTATTCCTTCTTTTGCTTATTAAAGTAATTGGTTTGCCAGGTATTGATAGCTACAGCTTTGATGTTAATATTTTTATGTTGCACTATGGTTTAGTGTGGGTAAGTAATTATGTTTGTGCATGGGTGTTGATGAGACTTTTATTTACTAGTTGGAGATTTCGTGGGGGAGAATGGATCGGTAAATGGGATTATAAAAATGGTTAGTTAGTTATTTAACTACTCTACAGAAATTCTTTCAATTGCTTTAATGGCATCTTGATAATCAACTTCACGGCCTTGTGCTTGATATAGCGAGGCGGCTTGGGTATAATCTGCGATCGCACTTTGCTCTTCTCCCAAATTTCGGTAAATATTACCTCGGTTATAGTAAGAGTCTGCATCATCAGAATTAAGTTCAATTGCTTGGGTATAATCTGTTAAAGCATTTTCATATTGTTTTAGATAGCCGTAACTAATACCTCGATTATAATAAGCAAGGGCATAACTAGGATCGATTTCAATAGCCTTGGAGTAATCTGCGATCGCATTATCATATTGCCCCAAATTATCATAAATAATACCTCGGTTGTTATAAGCATTGATGTAATCAGGATCAATTTCAATGGCCTTAGAGTAATCAGCGAGAGCTTCTGGCAACTGTTCCAGATTAGCATGGGTTAAACCTCGATTATAATAAGCATCGGTATAATCAGGATCAATTTCAATGGCTTTAGAATAAACTTCTAGTGCCTTTTCATATTCTTGCTCATCTCGGTATTGATTACCCTGATCATAATAGTCAACAGCATCATCAGAATTAAGGGGCATTTCAGTTGAAGATAATGGAATATCAGAATTTACTTCTCCAAAGCCGAACCTAAAATCACCAAAAATAAATAGAATAATTAACGATAATAAGCCTCCCAAGAGAATAAATTTAGTCGGTTTTTTTGCCATAAATCCCGAAGAAATGCTCTGAGTATAAGCTATTTTTTTTGTCTCTTGAGCAGACTCTAGGGGAAGTTTCACCGTAGAAACCCCTTTGAAAGAAGTAATTAACCGTTGTATCACATTTACTTTAGCCGAGAGAGTTTGTAACTTCGTCTCAATATTATCCAAACTTCTCAAAATAGCATCAGTATTAGTTGGTCTGTCTTGAGGAAATTTACCCATTAAATCATCGATAAAATCCAACAAAGAGTTATCAATATTTTCCGTTTCTCCTCGCCAATTTAATTTATCCTTATAGGGATCATACATAGACGAAGGATGTTTACCCGTTAATAAATAAGTAAAGGTTCGCCCTAAGGCAAAAAAATCTGATTGAACAACAGATCTACCGTTTTGCTGTTCATTGGGAGTATAACCAGCAGAAACAATCCCAGTTAACTGCTGTCCCTGCATTTTTTGATAGTAAGTTTGAGTTTCTTCCCTTGCTGTCCCAAAATCAATTAAGACCAATTCTCCACTGTTGCGTAACATAATATTAGCTGGTTTTATATCTCGATGAAACCAATTATGTTGGTGAATTTTATTTAAAATTAAAGTAATTTCCTTAAGCCATTTGAGAGCATTTTTTTGAGTTATTGTGTCATTCTGCTGTACCCATTTTTCTAAATCCATACCTTCAACTTTTTCCATCACCAAACAATAAACAATATTGTTTCCATTTCGAGGATGATATTCAAAAAAGTCTTCTGCTTCGGGAATGCCCTTGACATTTTGATTTGTTAAAGTCAGTAAAACCTCATATTCCCTTTTAAATAATTCAATAGCTTTTGGCTCATTATTCCACCGAGGTTGTAAAACTTTGAGTATTTTGGCCTCAAATCCTCGAAAAACTTCATAAACGATACCAAAACCACTGTCATCACTTAATAAACGACTAACTCTATATTTACCGTTTAATGACAGTTCAGATCCACAACTGTAACAAAAGCGACTATTGGGATTATTATTATCAGGATGATCAGGCTGACGGCAATTAGGGTTAATGCAATAACAGGGTTTCATTTTTTTTGAATGTTGATCAACAATTTTGTGGTCACAAAAAACTATCTATGTTAATAACTATCATAGCAATTGACTTTGAATGTATTATAAAGTTTTATGTTGAATATTATTACAACTTGTTGAATCAAGAATTAGTAAAAAAAACATACCTATTTTTGATTTTATCAGTGATTATAAATAGAGAAAAAATTTTAAAATATTTGGTAATAATCAAAGGTAAATAAACAATTAACCTTAAATAATGTCATGTTGTAGCCAAACCGATCATCGAAAAAATAAGTTATTCATCATTTCATCCACAAAATTGGAGTTAAAATAATATATCAGACCACCAAAGCAATAAAACATCCCCATAAGCACCCATGGCAATTCAAGAATTAGAAACAACCAGTACACAAGAAAATAAAGATCAGATCAATGAAATTCCTGATCCTGCGGAAATGTCATTTTTTGACCATCTTGAAGAATTGCGGATACGTTTATTTGTCAGTTTTAT
>PXEJ01000295.1 GCA_003566215.1 Cyanobacteria bacterium T3Sed10_376R1m
AAGTGAACCGATGGTCATATCAATTCCGGCATCAAGCCCCATAACACCTGCTCCCACAAGCGGGAACATAAAGAACCATACAAGTGCTACAGTTTGCGCTGTAATAAAGATAAACGGCCTGATCCATGCAGGGCCAAAAAGTGATGGAGCGATACCGGCATAAAGTATTGCCAGCAGGGCGCCATTACTGAAGTGGCCGAATACACCGTAAACAAGTCCAAGTCCGGTTTTTTCACCTTGTCTGCAGTTGTTCACTCTCAAGTGGACCCAACACGACTCTGCCGGATATATTCCAGGTACTGTTGGTGTTTTTATCCGTTATTTCTCCATTATTGACCTCATATTCAAGTTTTTCACCATCAAGCAGAGGTGAAAATACACCGGTAGCACCGTCATCTCGCGAGCGGTGGATCGTTCTGTTATCCATTGCCGAGGTCATTTCTTCAGGATGAAATATTACGATTGGTTTACCGCCAACTTCATCATGCAGCACACGTTGTTCGCTGGTAATACTGTAGGTATATAATTTCATTTCCTGTTCGGTGCGCACACCAACCACTTTCTTCATCGGGCTGATTTCACCCGGCACGTCTTACTGCAGTAAGAATGAGTGTGAGTAAAAAAAGAAAAACTGTAAAAGACTTTAATTTTAATAACATGGTAAATGAGTTTTGATTTTCAATTAAGAAAGCAATTTGCAGGTGAGTGTCCATAACGATTCTGTAACAAGTTGATACAGATTTCATGAATCGCAGCGAAAAAGGTTATCATTCAGCAGAAAAAGTGTCCGAATATCAAATAAGATCAATTATGGCATACATAAAGACGATTGAACCAGAACAAGCGGAAGGGCAATTAACAGAAATCTACGATAACCTTGTTGAAACAAGGGGGAAGATCGCCGAGGTTCATAAAATCCAGAGTCTGAATCCGGAGGCGCTGATTGCACACATGGAACTGTATATGACTTTCATGTTTGGCAAGTCACCACTCAGGCGTTACCAGCGTGAAATGCTGGGTGTGGTAACGTCTGCCGCCAACCGTTGTGCGTACTGCATCAACCATCACGAGCAGGCACTGCTTGCCTACTGGAAAGATGAGGAGAGAACCGGAAAACTTGCAAAAAACAGATCTGAAATGAATTTGTCAGAAACGGACCGCCTTCTGTGTAATTTTGCCGAGAAACTGACATTGAACAGAGAACAGAACTACTCAAAAGATGTAAAGAGATTAAAGGAAGCCGGCATCGAAGATCGAGCAATATTGGATGCCGTTCAGGTGATCGCTTATTTCAACTTTGTGAACCGTATGGTACTGGGTTTAGGCGTTGAGTTCTCGGAAGAGGAGATGAAGGGGTATAAGTACTGAAAGTCCGAATCATATTGCATTCGGAAATGTAAGAGATATGTTATAACGACGTGATTATTTAAATAGACCTGTAAGATAAATTTGATCTGATAAATGGAAATTAGCGAACTATATAGTTGGTTTATGAGTCTGGGTGAACCTTATGGAGTGAACCCGGTTATATTTGGCTCAATATATGTAGGTGCAATACCTATTTTCTGGGTGGCTATAGCCTGGCTTGTGTCAAATATCAAAAAGAAAAAATCGGTAACCGGGCCTGTACTCCTGGCTTGTTTGTGTGCTGTTTCATCGTATTTGTATTTAATTATAGCCGGAGAAAATGTACCACTTTGGGTTTACGGATTGATTGTGGCAATCATTATTTATGCTATCTATTCTACACTAAATAAAGTGAAACTGAAAAAAGAGGAGCTATCTAATGAAGTATGATTATGATTTAATTGTAATAGGGGGTGGAGCAGCCGGGCTAACTGCTTCAGGTGTTGCTGTTAGCTTCGGAGCAAAAACAATGATGATAGAGAAAGAAAAACTTGGTGGAGATTGCACATGGTATGGATGTGTGCCGAGTAAAGTGTTATTGAATCTTGGAAAAAAAGCGGCACTTTCCGGGAAAAAGACTGACTGGTCTGAAGTCAGAAATAAACTTGATACAATCAGGGATGATATTTACGAGGAAGCAGACCATCCCGATAAGTTTCGCAAGATGGGTATTGATGTTGAAAACGGAGAAGCAGCGTTTGTGAACAAAAATACCATCCAGATTAAAAATAGTGACGGGGTGTTGTGCGAAGTAACCGGAAAATATTTTGTGATAGCTACAGGTGCAAAGGCATTCGTGCCGCCAATACCGGGAATTAAAGATACACCTCATCTTACCAACCACAACCTGTTCGAAATTGATGAGCTTCCAAAAAGCATGATTGTTGTGGGAGGCGGCCCGATAGGTACGGAAATGGCTCAGGCCTTTCAAAATTTGGGAACCAAAATTACTGTTGTGGATATGCTGGATACTATTCTTGCAAACGACCATCCTGAACTCACTCCCATCCTTAAAGAACACCTTGAAAAACAGGGAGTGAAGTATGAACTGGGTGCCGGTGTAAAATCAGTCAGCGGTGATAATAAATCAGTGGAAGTAACCATTGAAAGAGATGGCGAAACAAAAGTGCTGAAAGCTGAAAAACTGTTAATGGCAACAGGACGCCGGGCCAATTACGAACCTCTGAAACTGGATGCAGCCGGTGTAAAAGCAGATAAACAAGGTGTTACCATTAATGATAAATGCCGGACCAACGTAAAGAATATATATGCGATTGGCGATGTAACCGGGCGTTACCAGTTTACCCACATGGCAGAACATATGGCAAAAATTGCAGTGAGTAATGCATTGTTAAAATTCCCTATGAAGATTGATCACAAACATGTACCCTGGGTTACCTATACCGAGCCGGAGATGGCGCATGTAGGCGCTACACAGCAGCAACTGGATGAAGAAGGAGTGAAGTACGAGACATATAAATTTCCATATAATATGATTGACCGCGCAATTACCGATGAAAAGACTATCGGTTGGATCTACGTTTATGCGAAAAAGTTAAATGGTAAAATTCTGGGTGCAGATGTACTTGGAGCACATGCCGGGGAGATGATCAGCATGTATGCAATGGCCATGAAAAATGGTGTTTCACTGAAAAATATAGCCGATACCATCTATCCT
>PXEJ01000273.1 GCA_003566215.1 Cyanobacteria bacterium T3Sed10_376R1m
GCAATCTTAAATCATTCGTGAAAATTTTAAGTCTTTCCCTAAAGGAAAAGATATTCTTCCTTCTACTCAAAAAGGAATGCTATGTATTAATAATATTAACTAAAGTATTGCCCAAATGCCCTTTATGGTAGCTTTAAATTAGTTGTGTTGTTTTGAGCTTTAATAAAGTGTTGGTAGAAGTGCGATCGCCCTTACCATGATAAGATGTTCTTGAACTTGAATCCTTTGATGTAAAGTTTCTGATGTATCATCATCTAAAATTGGGACGGCAGACTGAATAATAATATCACCACTATCTACTTCCAAATCAACTAAATGAACAGTACACCCTGTTATTTTAACCCTTGCCTTGAGGGCTTGTTCAACGGCATTAATTCCTTTAAAACTGGGTAACAAGCTAGGGTGAATGTTGATTACTTTTCGAGGAAAGGCTTTAAGTAAAACATTGGTGATAATGCGCATCCATCCCGCCATAACTACCCACTCAACCCCATGATTTTTTAGTGCTTCAACTATAGCTTGATCTAAACCTTCACGGGTTTTAAATTCTCGATGATTTAATAATACTGTTTTAATGCCTAATTTTTCTGCTTTTTCCTTTACTTTAGCATGAGGGTTATTGTAGATTAATATCTCGATGGTGGCATTTAACTCCCCTTTTATAATAGCAGATGCGATCGCATCAAAGTTGCTACCACTACCAGAAGCCATTACCCCTAACTTTAGAGGTGGACTTGATTTTGATTGCTCAGGGATTAAATCAGGAGATATTATCGCTCTCATTTTTTCAGTATTATTTGACACAGATTTTATTTATAACAATCTTAATCGATTGCCTGTATTATTTTTCAACACTCATTATAGGATGAACTACCGCCCAAGGTTAAATTTGTCCCTTGATTCTTAAGGTAGTACCTCAGAGAATTTATTAAACTACATATTGATAATTAGAAATAAATCAGTCATAATGTTTTTTACAAAGTTAAGAATAGGTTAATAGAATAATGAAAAGCAATCTTTTACTAAAAAGTTTAATGATTTTCCTTTTGGGAAGCATCTCATTTTCCCTCGTTGCTTGTGGTGAATCGACAGAAGTAACCCCCGATAATGATACCGAAATACAAAATCAAGAGGAAATGGAAACCCAAGAAGAAATGGAAACCCAGGAAGAAATGGAAACCGAAGGAGAAAATCCTGAACAACCATGATTCGGTTTTGTAAAACAGTTACAAACTGGGGATTTAATGTGTTATGTCACCCTAGAAAATGAAAACGGCAAAGAATTTTTTGCAGGGGCAACTTTTGAAATTTGTGAACAAGAAGATGCCTTTTTAAATCAAAAAGTGAGCCTAACTTATGATCTAGTAAACATAAATGATTGTGAATCCATTGAGCCCTGTGGAAAAACAAGAAGGGAAAATATCATAACTCAAATGAGAATCATCAATTAATCTAATTATAGAAGGGGAAAAACTATTCCCCGTTATACATTTTTGTTCAAATTTTTAGAAAAAAGATAAGTAATAACTGCCCCTAAAAAGCAACAAAAACTAAGTAAATATAATACATTATTTACCCCTATTTGTTCTTGAATTATTGGTAAGAAATAAACACCTATAATAGCACCTGATTTTGCGATCGCTCCTGCAAATCCAGCACCACTAGCCCGAATAGAAGTAGGAAAAACCTCTCCAGATAATAAAAAGGTAGTAGAATTAGGTCCAGCATTCATAAATAAATTAAACACTAAAAAACCGATCAAAATCAAACTAATATTAATAGTAGAGTTATCAATAAATATAGAAGAAATACCTAAAATAATTAATCCAATTGCCATTCCTAAAAAACCAGAAACCTGTAAAAATATTCTACCTAACCTATTAATCAATAAAACCGCTAAAATAAAGCCAAAAACAAGAAATAAATCAACAATAACTGCCCCTTGTGAAGACTTTATTTGTTGAATCAAAAAATTAGGCTCATCATTAAGAGCTAAAAACGCAATAATTGTAGGGGTAAAAATGCCTACACCATAGGTAGCAATATCTTGTAAAAACCAAGGCAAAGAGGCAAATAAAGTATTAAAACGATATTTCTTAGAAAACAAATCGCCATAATTTAAGTCCCTTTCTTGACAAATAGGATCAGTGTCCGCAGTCAGTTTAACATCTTCTCCCAACAAAATAGAAGCAGAATGTGATGCTTTTTCATATTCCCCTCGATTAATATAATATGATGGACTTTCTAGTAAGAATTTTAATCGTAAAAGTCCCACTAAAACTCCAAAAAATGCACCAATTCCTAACATTATCCTCCAAGCATAATGAATAGCTAAAATGGGAAGTTGAGGATAAAAAGATTGAAAATAACTAATAACAACTATACCCACCACGGCTCCAATTACCGTTCCTATCCCCTGAAAGGCAAATGCACCAATAACCATCTGCCCTCGATGACGAGAAGGTGTATTTTCCGTGATATAGGCAACACTGATAGGATAATCTGCACCAATACCAACTCCAACGACAAAGCGAGAGATTATTAAAAACAAAGTATTGGGCGACAAAGCCGAAGCAACACTCCCTCCAATCAAGATAAAAATATCAATTAAGAGCATTTTTTGCCTACCGATTTTATCAGTAACTGCCCCCAAAGTAAGTGAACCAAATAAAGCACCTGCGATCGCACTTACTGCTATCATAGCCGTATCAGTAGGACTCAAACCAAAATCTAGTTTAAGCAAAGGCAAAGCAATACCAATAACAAAAAAATCAAACCCATCAAGGGCAATCAAAGAAGCAGATAACAACCACAATAACCACATAGGACGAGTTATGGGAGAATTATCAAGCCTTTGAATAAAATTGGTCATCTATCGCATTGCCGCAACAGGTAAAGACAATTGATTCTTTTTAACAGGACTTTTACCATTATCATTAGTAGAATCTTCTAATAACAAATTTCTAATTAATCTAGCAGTCGCCTTTTGAGCTAATCCCCCCACAACCTGCTGACCCAATTTTTGAGTTTCAGAATTTTGCAGAATTTTAGTAATAATTGGTACTAACTTCATCGGATCATAAC